>NZ_JBHXJK010000067.1:0-47353 GCF_042723255.1 Amycolatopsis thailandensis | reverse complement strand
AGCCCGGGGGAAGATTCCGGACGTTCAACGTCCGGAATCTTCCCCCGTCACCTCGTCTGCCACCCGGACGTGACCAGCACGGTCTTGATCAACGGAAGATCGGGACGTTGAGTGTCCCGGATCTTCCGTCGAGCCTGGCAGCAGCGGGACCGTTACCCTCGCGCAGCTCAGGCGTAGGTCGGTAAATGGCGGTCCGCACCAACCCGACCTGCCACTCACGACCACCCATCGCCGCCTCCGGTTCGTATAGGGCTGACGGGCGCTTTCCCCGCATGCCATGCGGTGAAAGCGCCCTTCGCCGCGTGAGACGAGGTGAAGGGCCCCTTCAGCCCTCACCGCCGCAAGTAGGTGGGGGCACGCGAGTCCCGCGGATCAGGTCGAGACGTCCGCCGTCCGTGCCCGCCAGGCCCGCGCCTTCTCCCGGTTCCCGCAAGCCCGCATCGAGCACCATGTCCTCGACCGGTTGCGCGATTCGTCGTAGAACGCCCACAGGCAGTCGTCCGCCGGGCAGATCTTGAGCCGGATCCACTCGCCGAGCACGGTCAGCCGGGTGGACGCCGCCATCACCGCTTCGCTGACCGTCTCCGCGACGAGGAGCGGGCCTTCCGGGCCGAGGACGATCTCCGCCGGCGCGCGCAGGCCGAGCCGGGGCAGCCGCGGGTCGCCGATCGCCGCCCGCAGCGCGTCCCGGGTTTCGCGCGCGGCCGCGGGGGTATCCGCCCGCAGCCGGTGATCTCGCGCCCAGCGTTGCCAGGTCTCCAGATCGTCCAAGAGGTCGGTGCCGCGTTCGACGTTCACCGTGTTCAGAAACTCGACCACCAGGGACGCGTCGGTGTTCACCTCGCACAGTGTACGGGCGAGACCTGTTGTCATCGGCTCCGATAACCCGCATACTCGCTTCACTGGTTACTCGATCATTCTGGAGGCTGAACCATGGGTGCGGTACCGACCTTCGGCGCGGTGGCCCTCGACTGCCCGGACCCGGTCGCGCTGGCGGAGTTCTACCGCGAACTGCTCGACTGGAAGGCGGGCGAAGTCGCCGAAGACGGCCATTGGGTGACTCTGCGGAACCCGCAGGGCGGCGCGCGGTTCTCGTTCCAGCGGGTGCCGGACTATCGCCCGCCCGCGTGGCCGTCCGCCGAGAACCCGCAGCAAGCGCACGTCGATCTCGACGTCACCGACATGGAGGCCGCTCACGAGCGCGCGCTGGCCATCGGCGCGAAGCTGCTCGACGACTCTCCGGAGACGTTCCGGGTGTACGCGGATCCGGCCGGGCATCCGTTTTGTCTGTGCGCCTGCTGACCTCGGACGCGAAAAATGCGTAATCTCTGATACGTGATTTGTCCGAAGTGCCAGAACGTCATGAAGACCGTCGACAAGAACGGCATCCACATCGACCAGTGCCAGGGATGCCGCGGCATCTTCCTGGACAGGGGTGAGCTGGAAGCCATCGCCGGTGCCGAGAACTCGTACTACGGCGGCCACCAGCCCCCGCCGTATCAGGGAGGTGGGCACGCGCCGGCGCCGCACTACGGCCGTCCGGACTCCCCGCGGCCGCATCGCGGCGGGTACGCAGACTCCCCGAAGGGCTACCGGGGCGGTTACGCCGACTCGCCCAAGGGGTACCGCGGCGGCTACGCGGATTCCCCGCACGGGTACGGCCACCACGGCAAGCGTCGCAAGGGCGGCTTCCTCGAGGGCCTGTTCGACTGACCGTGGTCCTCGATCTCAAGATCTGCCCGGCCTGCGGTGATCGCGCCGAACGGCCACACGTCGAGAGCGGGCTGCTGGTGTGCGCGGAATGCGCGCACCGGTGGCCGTTCCGGCGGCTCCCGCTGTTCGCGCTGACCGGGCCGAGCGGGGCGGGCAAGTCGACGGTCGGGCCGCTGCTGGCGCGCCGGCTCGGCGACCTCGCGCTCGTGGTCGAGCAGGACGTGCTGTGGACCGGGGCGTTGCGCGACGACGTCCCCGGCCATCCCGCGTTCCGCTCGACCTGGCTGCGGATGGCGGCGATGCTGCACCAGAACGGCCGTCCGGTCGTGCTCTGCGGCACCGTCGCGCCGCCCGAGTTCGAACGGCTGCCCGAGCGCGTCTTCTTCTCCGACATCCACTATCTGGCGCTCGTCAGCGAGCCCGAAGCGCTGCGCAAGCGTTTGCTGGCGCGGCCCGCCTGGCGCGAGTGGGACGAGGAGCGGGTCGAGGAGATGCTGGAGTTCAACGAGTGGCTGCGCCGGGAAGCGCCCTCGATGGATCCGCCGGTCGCCTTGTTCGACACCACCCACATCCCGGTCGACGCCGCTGTCGAGCACGTCGAGACGTGGGTGCGAAGCCTGCTTTCAAGGACACAAGGGCCAAGTGTGGCCGTCGGGTGAATCCAGCCAGATCATCTGGTTCTCGCCGTCGAGGCTGAGCCCGAACCGATCCCGCCACGGCTGACCGAGGTCCAGCCATTCCTCGTAGGCGTGCTCGACGGTCTCCCACAGTCGCCGCGGGCCGCCTTCGGCCACTTCGAACTCGCTGCCCGACGGCCGATGCCGCACCCATGAGCCGTCCGGATGGACCAGCGCGGCGCGCCGGCCGTCCCGCATGGCCGTCACGCCCGGGAGCTGAAGGCCGGCGAAGAACTCGAAGCGGCTGCGGACTTCCGTGATCACTCCCATCGGCAGCCGGGTCGGCCGCCAGACGAGGTCGCCGTCTGGCACCTTCGACGGCTTGAAGCGGTGCGCGCGCAGCGGCATGAAGCGACCGTCGCGCGCCAGCACCCGTCCATGGCCCGTCGCGCCTTCGCCCGCGACGATCCGCACCAGCCCGCCGCCGATCGGCCGGTTCAGGGTGGTGACGATCAGTCCGCCCGGCACCGTTTGTTCCAGCCAGGCGGGCGGGATCGACGACACCGAGCACGTGCAGATCACCCGGTCGTAGAGCACGCCGGCCGGGAAGCCCTGGGCGCCGTCGGCCGCGGCGCACGAAGGCGCGTACCCGGCTTCCGCGAGCCGCTTGCGCGCGGCGTCGACCAGTTCCGGGTCGATGTCCACTGTGTACACGAGCCCCGAGCCGAGCCGCTGGCAGAGCAGGGCGGCGTTGTAGCCGGTGCCCGTGCCGATCTCCAGGACGCGGTTCCCGTCGGCGACCCGGAGCTCTTCGAGCATGATCGCCATGATCGTCGGCTGGCTGGACGAACTCGTCGGCGTCCCCGGCTGCGCGCCGAGGTAACGCGCCCGTTCCCAGAGCCCGGAATCGTCGTCGAGCTGGACGACCAGCACCTCAGGGGAATAGACGCGGGCGAGCCACTCGTCGTCGCCGCTCTCCATCGCGGCCCAGCCGTTCGCCGCCGGGACGAAGAAGCGCGGCAGGAAGACGTGCCTCGGCACGGTGCGGAAAGCGGTCATCCAGCGCGCGTCGTGCAGCACTCCCTCGCCGAGCAGATGCTCGACCAGGCGCCGCCGCAGCCGCGTCGCGTTCGACATCCCTCCACGGTAGCCGGGTGAGCACCGACACACCCGATGGTTGCAAGCAGAGTGCTTGCAATAGCTAGCACTCGCGCGTAGCGTTGAAGACGTCGCGAGGAGGTGACCGATGACAGACACCAACCGGGATCAGCCCGCATCGGGCGGACCGATGGAGAAGGTCGCGGACATCGCTTCCGACATCGGCGAGTACATCCGGCAGCAGCGCAGCAACGCGAAGATCTCCTTGCGGCAGCTGTCGAAACTCGCCGGAGTGTCCAATCCATACCTGAGTCAGATCGAGCGCGGGGTCCGCAAACCCAGCGCGGAGATCCTCCAGCAGATCGCCAAAGGCCTGCGAATCTCGGCCGAGGCGCTCTACGTGCAAGCGGGAATCCTCGATCTGCCCACGGGCGGCCCGGTCGGCGACGCGATCCGCGCCGACACCGAGCTGACCGAACGGCAGAAGCAGGTCCTGCTCGACGTCTACGAATCGTTCCGCCGCGAGAACGCCGCCGCGAAGCCGGCATCGACGACGCAGGCGGCGGACGCGAAACCCGAAGACCCAGCCGACGAATCCAAGGAGTCAGCATGACCACGGCCACCAAGACCGAACGCAAGCACACCGCCCTCGACCAGGTCCGCACCCCGCTGCTGGCCGCCCTCGGCGCTGGCAACCTGGCGGGCCAGGCCGTCGTCGACGCCGTGTCGAAGGCGAAGGAGCGCGTCGTCGAGAGCGGCGAGGCCGCCCGCAAGAACATCGAGGAGCTCCCGCACGACGTGGAGGGCATCCGCGAGAAGCTGGACCCGGCCGAGCTGCGCAAGGTCATCGACGAGTACACCGAAGCCGCGCTGAAGCTGTACAACAAGCTGGCCGAGACCGGCGAGCAGGCGTGGGACAAGTTCGCCGCGCAGCCGCAGGTCAAGAAGACCATCGAGCAGCTCGAAGAGGCGCTGAGCACCGCGCAGGACCGCGTCGAGGACGTGACCACCGACGCCCGTGAGCGCCTCGACACCGTGCTCGGCAAGGTCACCAAGGGCACCCGCTCGGTGGGCGAGAAGACCGCCCGCAAGGTGACCGAGGTCGCCGGCGAGATCGCCGACGAGGTCGAGGAGATCGGCGACGACCTCGCGCACGAGACCCGCTCGGCTTCGCGCAAGGTCGCCAACAAGACCGCGCCGAAGACCACCTCCCCGGCCGCGCGCCGCACCACCACCAGCCCGGCCGCCAAGAAGCCGGCCACCGCGCCGAAGACGACCGAGAAGTAAAGGTCCGCGCGAACTCGCCCGCCCCTGGCACCGCTTCGGTGCCAGGGGCCCGGGTCATTCGCCCGGTTTGACGTAAGCTGACTTCGTGCTCGTTGCCACCTGGATCCTCATCGCCATCCATTGGGCCGGCGCACTGACGGGGCTGTTCGCTTTCGTGCATGCGCTGCGTCAGCGCTCGGATGCCTATTCCGCCGCGGATCGCAAGACCAAACCCATCTGGATGCTCATCACCGGCGGGTCCACCGTCGTGATGGTCCTGTTCGAGTTCTACGGCGGCGGCATGATCCTGTGGCTGCCCGCGCTGGTCGCGGTCCTGGTCTACCTCGTGGACGTCCGCCCCAAGCTCATCGAGGTGCAACGCGGCGGCCGCAACTGGTGATTATGGTGGGCGTGTGACTGACTGGACCATCGCCGGAAGCCTCACCGTCGTCCCCGCCCCCTCGCGCACGGACCTGCTCGCCGAGCCCGTCGCCAAGGCCCTCGCCGCCCTGTCCGATCCCGATGCCCTCGGCGTCGCCGAGATCGACGCCGAACTGGCCGACACCGCCGCCTTCTGCGAGGCGTACGGTTCCCCGCTTTCCGCGTCCGCGAACTGTGTCGTGGTCGCCGGCAAGCGCGCCGGTGAGGTCCGCTTCGCCGCCGCCCTGATCCTCGCCACCACCCGCGCCGACGTGAACGGTGTGATCAAACGCCGTCTCGACGTCCGCAAAGCGTCCTTCGCCCCGATGGACGAGGCCGTCTCGATCACCGGCATGGAGTACGGCGGCATCACGCCCGTCGGGCTGCCCGACTCGTGGCCGATCCTGATCGACCGGCGCGTCGTCGGCGAGCCCGAATTGATCATCGGCAGCGGGATCCGCGGCAGCAAACTGCTGATCTCGGGCGCGGCGCTCGCCTCGCTTCCCGGTGCCGAGGTGATCGAAGACCTCGCGCGCCCCGTCGAGTGAGACTGTCCACAAAGGACTTCGTACTGGCTTCGGCGTTCGAGGCGGATTTCCTCGAAGTCGATCCCGCGTTGCTGGCGAGGGTCGGTGAAAACCGCGCCCGCGTCCTCGACGCGCTGACCGAACGTCCCGTCTACGGCGTGAACACCGGCATGGGGCGGCTCGCCGGGGTCGCGGTGGGCGCGTCCGCCGCGCACCAGCGGAATCTGCTGATCGGCCGCGCCGTCGGCGGCCCGCCCTGGCTTTCGCCCGCGGAGGTGCGCTGGCTCCTGCTGGTGCGCCTGCGGGATCTGCTCGCCCCGGAGGCGGGCGCGAGCCCGGAGCTGGTGACGTTCCTCGTCGACAGGCTGAACGAGGGGTTCACCCCCGCCGTGCCGAGGACGGGGCTGGGCAGCGCCGGCGAGATCATCCCGCTGGCGCATGCCTTCCAGACCTTTCTCGGTGTCGGGACCGTGCTGGTGGATGGCGTCGAGACGGCCGCGTCGGAGGTGCTGGCGAAGCCGTACGAGCCGGGTCTCAAGGAGGGCGCGACCCTGATCCAGGGCTCACCGCTGGCCGAGACTTTCGCGGCCTTCGCCCGTACCGAGGTCCAGCAGGTGGTGGATCTGCAGACGCTGGCCGCCGCGATCGCGATCGACGTTCTCGGTGCGCCGCAGGCGATCTACCGCCCGGCGCTGGCGGGCGACGACCGGGTGCTGGAGTCGGTGCTGTTCGAGCTCGGCGGTCTGCTCGACGGCTCGACGGTGCGCCCGGACGTCGTCCAAGCACCGGTTTCCGTCCGGGTCGCGCCGCGGGCGATCGCCCATCTGACGCGGGTCAACGGCGAGCTGGGCGACGTCCTGAGGCGCTCGACGCAGACCGATTCGCCCGCGTTCCTCGACGGTGATTTCGTGTCCACGACGGGTTTCCACGCTGTCGAACTCGGCCTCCGGATGGACGCGGTGACGGCGGCGCTGGCGCACCTCGGCGAAGTGAGCGTGCAGCGGATGCACCGGTTGCTCGACGAGCGGTTCAGCGGGCTGCCCGCGCAACTCGCGGTGGAGCCGGGGCCGCAGGCGGGATTGGTGCCGCTGCACAAACGCGCGGTGGGGGAGCTGCACGCGTTGCGGCGGCTGGCCACGCCGGCGACGCTGGGCTCCGTCGACACTTCCGCCGGGCAGGAGGACGTGCAGGCCTTCGCCTGGGCGGCGGGGAACCAGCTCCGGGACGCGTGCGCGCGGATGTTCGCCATCACCGCCTGCGAGCTGATCGCCGGATCGCAGGCGAGATGGCTGGCTCAGGGTGACGGTTCACCCTGGCTTCGGGCCGCCTACGACTGGCTACGCGGGCTGGTGCCGCCGGTCGCGGAGGACCGGCCGCTGGGGCCCGAAGTGACCGCTCTCGTCGCGGTACTGAGGGATTCGTACTTCAACGACTTGACGACCCTTACCTAGGCCTGGGCCTCCGCGCGGGACTGGATCGCCAGCCCGCGCGGAGTCACCCAACGCGTGATGAGCGCGAAAACGCCCTCGCACACCAAAGCCAGTGCGACGACGGCGATGCCGCCCGCCAGGATCTCGCCGTGGCCGGGATCCCCGAGCGCGAAACCGTCCACAATGTACCGTCCGAGTCCGCCGCCGTCGTTGACGATCGCGCCGATCGCGACGGTCGCCACCAGTTGCAGGAACGCGACGCGCGCACCCGCGAGGATGACAGGCGACGCGAGCGGCAACTCCAGGCGCAGCATGATCTGCCACTCGCGGTAGCCGGTTCCGCGCGCGGCGTCGACGGTTTCCTGCTCCAGTTGGATGACGCCCGCGTAGGTGTTCGTGAACAACGGCGGCAGCGCCAAGGCCACCAGTGCGAGCATCAGCGGCCAGAACGTCGTGTCGACCTCGAGCCGCGAAGCCAGGAACCAGAACAGGATCACCAGCCCGAAGCTGGGGATCGCGCGGCCGATGTTCACCGCGCTCGTCGCGAGGAACTGCGCGCGGCGGTAGTGCGCGAGCCACAACGCGGGCGGGATCGTCAGCACGGCCGAGATCACCAGTGCCAGCAACGAGAACTGAAGGTGCTCGACGGTCCGGTACGGCACGCCCGCCGGATCGCTCCAGCTCCAGCGGTTCGGTTCGCCGAACCACTCGATGGTCTGGTCGATGATGCTCATCGCGACGCCGCCTTCCGCGACCACGGCGCGAGCGCGCGCCCACCGAGCCACAGCAGCAGATCCACGACCACGGCGAGCACCACGGAAAGCCCGACGCCGACGATGATCGACGTCGGGTTCGGCGTCGCGGTCTGGATCCCGTTGCGGATGAAGTACCCGAGGCCGCCCTTGCCGAGCATGGAAGTCACCGTCACGAGCCCGATCGTGGTCACCGCCGCGACGCGCAGGCCCGCGATCACCACCGGCAGCGCGAGCGGCAGTTCGACCTGCCACAGCAACCGCGCGCGCGTGAAACCCATGCCTATCGCGGCTTCGCGGACTTCCTTGGGTACCTGCTCGACGCCGGTGACGATGTTGCGGATGAGGATCAGCAACGTGTACGTCGCCAGCGGGATGACCGCGGTGGTGAAGGACGTCAAGCCGGTGAAGGGCACCAGTACGGCGAAGGCGCCGAGGCTCGGGATGACGTACAGCGAACCGGCCGCGCCCAGCGCGAGGGCGTAGAACCACCGGCGACGCAGCGAAACCACGGAAACACCGATCGACACCACCAGCCCGATGGCGAGCGCCGCCGCGGTGAGCGTGACGTGCTCGCCGAGCCGCTCGAGGATCTCGTCGAGGTTGCGGTCCACCCACCGCCACTCGAACAGCGGCCGCCCGCCCTGGGCGGGTACGGGGAACACGGAGGATGCTCGCACCGGCCGACCTTACCCCGTTCGGGCGGCCCGATTCCGTTCTCTGGGAGCGCACGGGGCGGAACTCTCAAAATGTGGATTCTGTCGTGACCCGGAGATACTGTCCATTCCTCTGAACGAGTCATAGGAGTGTGCACGTGCGCTGGACACGGAATGTTCGAGTGGGCGCGGTGCTCGCCGCCGCCGTCCTCGGTATGACCGCCTGTGGGGGTGGCGACGACGCGGCGGCCCCGGCCGCGCAGAGTAAAGGCGGGGCGCCCATCGTCGTCGCCTCCTTCAACTTCACCGACAGCCTGATCCTGGCCGAGCTGTACGCGAACGCCTTGGAGGCCAAGGGCTACCCGATCACCCGCAAGCTGAACCTCGGTTCGCGCGAGCTGATCTACCCGGCGCTGAAGTCCGGCGAACTCCAGTTCATCCCGGAGTACCAGGGCGCCGCCATCACCACCGGCTTCGGCAAGGACGCCGCGAAGGACGCGGCGGGCGAACACGAACAGCTCAAGAAGCTGTTCGAGGCCGACGGCATCGGTCTGCTGGACTACTCGCCGGCGGAGGACAAGAACACCTACATCGTGAAGGCCGACCTAGCCAAGGAAAAGGGCCTCGCGAAGATCAGCGACCTGTCGAAGGTCGACAACGTCATCGTCGCGGGTGGGCCGGAGTGCGAGAAGCGGCTTCCCTGCTTCAAGGGCTTCACGGACGTCTACAAGCTGAAGGCCACTTTCCAGACCGTGCAGGAGGCCGGCCCCCGCGTCGAGCAGCTGCGGTCCGGCAAGGTCACCGTCATCCCCGTCGACTCGGTGAGCCCGCTCGTCGGCGACCCGCAGTTCGTGGCGCTGGAGGACGACCTCGCGATCGTGCCGACCGAGAACGTCGTTCCCGCGGTGAACAAGAAGGTCCTCGACGAACGCGGCGCCGACTTCGCGGCCGCCGTCAACGCCGTCAGCAAGGCCCTCGACACCGTGCAGCTGCGTGAGCTGAACAAGCGCGTCGACTCGGACGGCGAGAAGCCCGCCGACGTCGCGAAGGACTGGCTGAAGGAGAAGTCCCTCATCTGAGCCGGCTGAAGTACATGAAGGCCCCCTTCCTTGCGCCTAGGTACAGGAAGGGGGCCTTCATGTACTTGGGCAGGGCGGGGGCGCTCGTTCCCCTCGCGGGCAGCGGTGGAATCGTGGACGCTGTCTTGCAACACGGGTGAAAGGGAGTGGGATGGGAAAGGTCACGGCCATCGCGGAGCGCACCATCGAAGCGCCGGCGGACAAGGTCAGGGCGCTCGTCGCGGACTACGCCGAAACCCGACCGAAGCTGCTGACAGAGCACTACCGCGACTACGAGGTCACCGAAGGCGGCGTCGGCGCGGGAACGAAGGCGAGCTGGAAGCTGCAGGCGACGTCGAAGCGTGTGCGCGACGTCGCCGCGACGGTCACCGAGCCGTCGGAAGGCACTCTCGTCGAGACCGACGCGAACTCCAGCATGGTCACCACGTGGACCGTGCGTGAAGTGCCGGACGGCAGCCTCGTCCGCATCGAGACGTCCTGGGACGGCGCGGGCGGAATCGGCGGCTTCTTCGAGAAGACCTTCGCGCCTGGTGGGCTCAAGCGGATCTACGAGGGAGTGCTCGGCAAGCTCGCCGAGGTCGTGTAGCGCTCACCACAATCGGAATGGTCGCCCCGGTTAGCCCGTTGTACCCGGCATGGATACGGGGCGATCGCCCCGCTTCGGCTACAGACTTTGGAGTTACCTCGTGAACGCAACCGAGATCCGGCTCGCCTCCCGTCCGCACGGTGTCCCGACGCTGGAGAATTTCGAGATCGCCGACGTCGAGATCCCGGTGCCGGGCGATGGTCAGATCCTGGTCCGCAACCAGGTGCTGAGCGTGGATCCGTACATGCGCGGCCGGATGAGCAGCGCGAAGTCCTACGCCGAGCCGTACGAGGTCGGCAAGGTCATGCACGGCGGCGCCGTCGGTGAGGTGCTCGAGTCCACCGTGGACGGTTTCCGGCCGGGCGACATCGTGCTGCACGGCCTCGGCTGGCGTTCGCACGCCGTCGTCGACGCCAAGCACGCGGTGAAGGTCGACCCCGAGGCCGCGCCGGTCACGGCGTACCTCGGCGTCCTCGGCATGACCGGGCTCACCGCGTACGCCGGGCTGCTCGACGTCGCGGAGTTCAAGGAGGGCGACACCGTCTTCGTGTCCGGTGCGGCGGGCGCCGTCGGGTCCGTCGTCGGTCAGCTCGCGAAGCTGAAGGGCGCGAAGCGGGTCATCGGCAGCGCAGGCACGGACGACAAGGTCAAGTGGCTGACCGACGAACTGGGCTTCGACGCGGCGTTCAACTACAAGGACGCCCCGGTCGTCGAGCAGCTGCGCGCGGCGGCGCCCGAAGGCATCGACGTGTACTTCGACAACGTCGGCGGCGAGCACCTCGAAGCGGCCATCGACTCGATCAACCTGCACGGCCGGATGGCGATCTGCGGGATGATCTCGGTCTACAACAACACCGAACCGGCCGCGGCGCCGCGGAATCTCGCGTCGATCATCGCGAAGCGGTTCACCATGCGCGGCATGCTCGTGGGCGACCACTTCGCGCTCCAGCCGCAGTTCGTCAAGGAGGTCGCGCCGCTGGTGTCCTCCGGCGAGCTCAAGTACTCCGAGACCATTGTGGACGGTATCCGCAACGCGCCGCAGGCCTTCCTGGACCTGCTGGACGGGGCGAACACCGCAAAATGGGTGGCCCGCTTCTCCCCCCCCCCCCGCGGCGGGTATTAACGGCGGGTCCCCCATCGCACGAAAAGTGTCCTATGGGGACCCCTCATGACACTTCGCGAGGCGCTCAGTACTGGGTCGTGAGGGCACCTTCGGTCAGCGCGGCGTCAAGGGCCTCGGCCGTGACGTCCAGCTTCATCTGGTCCCGGAAGATCTGCCCCGCCGTCGGCAGGCTGGAGCGCTCCGGCCAGGTGTCCGGCTTCCACAGCGAGGACCGCAGGAAAGCCTTGGCGCAGTGCATGTACAGCTCTTCGACCTCGACCAGGATCGCCAGCGCGGGCCGCTTTCCCTTGACCACGAGGTCGTCGAAGAACGGCGCGTCCGCGACCAGCTTCGCGCGGCCGTTGATCCGCAGCGTCTCGTTCATGCCCGGCACGAGGAACAGCAGTCCGGCGTGCCGGTTTTCGATGATGTTGGTCTGGCTGTCGAGCAGTTTGTTGCCCGGCCTGTCCGCCAGCACCAGGGTGTTGTCGTCGAGCACCTTCACCGACCCCGCCGGGTCGCCGCGCGGGGAGACGTCACAGGTCCCGTCGGACGACGCCGTCGCCAGCAGGTAGAACGGCGAGTGCTCGATCAGCGTGCGAGCGTGCTGGTCGATGAAGGGGATGATCTTCCCCCGCGTCCGCTCGGCCGGGTGGCCCAGGTGCTCACGCAGCGCGTCGAGCGTCTCGATCGTTTTGATCTCCGAAGTCCCCATGACCCTCAGTGAACCATCAGAAGACGACGGTTCGGTTACCGTGCACCAGCACACGACCCTCCAGGTGCCACCGCAGCCCGCGCGCCAGCGTCACCTTCTCGATGTCGCGGCCCTTGCGGACCATGTCCTCGACCGAGTCGCCGTGGTCGACGCGGATGACGTCCTGGTCGACGATCGGGCCCGCGTCGAGGTCGGCGGTGACGTAGTGGCAGGTCGCGCCGATGAGCTTCACCCCGCGCGCGTGGGCCTGGTGATACGGCCGCGCGCCGACGAACGACGGCAGGAAGCTGTGGTGGATGTTGAGCGCCCGCCCGGCCCAGGCCTCGCACAGTTCCGCGGGCAGGACCTGCATGAACCGGGCGAGGACGACGGCGTGCGGGTCGTGCTCGTCGACCAGTTTCCGCACCTCGGCGAAAGCGTCCGCCTTCGCCGCGGCGTCGCCGGCGGGGAACGGGACGTGGTGGAACGGGATGCCGTGGGCACGGGTGATGTCGCCCAGCGACGCGTGGTTCCCGATGACCGCGGCGACGTCGACGTCCAGTTCCCCGGACGCGACGCGGCCCAGAAGGTCGTAAAGACAGTGCCCGGCCTTGGAGACGAGGATCACGGCGCGACGTCGCTCACCCGTGTCGCTGACCTGCCAGCTCGACTCGGCCGAAAGCGACTTCGCGACCTCGGCGAAGCGCGTGCGGAGTTCGGTGGCGTCGAACGGGAGCGAGTCGGCGCGGACGACCTGGCGGGTGAAGAACCAGCCGGTGTCGGGATCCGTGTGATACGCCGCTTCGACGATCCAGCCGCCGTGCTCGGCGAGGAAGCCCGAGATCCGGGCGATGATGCCGGTGCGGTCGGGGCAGCCGAAGGAGATCACATAGCGACGTTCAGGGTTCGACACACAAGCCATTGTCGCCGGTCCCGGCCGCCGCGCGGCGCCGGGTCAGGATGCGGACGCGGACCCGCCGCCCGATCTCGATCGCCGCGACCAGCAACAGGCCGAGCGCGAAGGACAGCAGAAGGCCCTTCTCCGGTTCGTTCGCGAAGGCCGCTCCGCCGACGAGACCGATCAGGACGCTGTACACCGCCCAGATGCTCGCGCCGAGGGCGTCGAGCAGGACGAATTTGCGCGGCGGGTAGCCGAGACTGCCGTTGGCGAGACCGCTCGCGACGCGGCCGCCGGGCAGGTAGCGGGCGGCGAGGATCAGCAGGACGGCGTTGCGCCGCACCTGGATCTTCGCCCATTCGTAGCGCCGGACCCCGTCCGGACCGCGTTGCAGGCGGGCGAGCGCCCGCGGGCCCGCGGCGGCGCCGACGGTGTAGCCGAGGCAGTCGCCCACCCAGGCCCCGAGCGCGGCGACCAGCGCGAGCAGCGCCAGCCGGGGGAAGTCCGGGCCGATCAGGACGGCGACGGTGATGACCGTCGTCTCGCTCGGCATGAACGGCAGGAGCGCGTCCAACCCGGACACGAGGAACACGATCACCCACAGCCAGGGTGATCCCAGGGTGCCCCGAAGCAGTTCGGTGACGTACTCCAGCAGTTCCACGGTTCCATGGTGATCACCGCAGGTCGCTACGGGGTGACGGAGTGGGGTGCTGCCGATGAATTCCCGCTAAGGGACCAGTCCGCGGTCACTCGGCGCGACGGCGGACCACGGCACGGTCAGCTCGCCGAGCCGCCAGCGCGAGGGCCGGTTCAGCACCGGCCAGCCCCGGCCGGTGAGCAGGTGCACGGTATGCGTCCACCGGGCGCGGACGCCGAAGTTCTGGTGCGGCGCCGCCGTCGCCCAGCAGACGTCCAGGGCGGACAGTAGTTCGTGGACCCGTTCGCCGGGAACGTTGCGGTGGATGAGCGCCTTGGGCAGCCGTTCGGCCACTGTGGACGGACGTTCCAGGCTGCCGAGATGGACCGACAGGGTGAGCGTGCGCGGTCCGTCGTGACCGACCGCGACCCAGGTGCTCAGCCGCCCGATCTCGTCGCAGGTGCCCTCGACCAGGAGCCCGCCCGGCGCCATCGCGTCCAGCATCAGCGACCAGGCCCCCGGGACCTCGGCTTCGTCGTACTGCCGCAGCACGTTGAACGCGCGCACCAGCACCGGCCGTGTCCCGGCGAGTTCGAAGCCGCCGCGCCGGAAGTCCAGCCACGGCTTGTCGACGCGCGTTTGCGCGACGGCGACCCGTTCGGCGTCGATTTCCAGGCCCAGCACGCGGACGTCGCGGCGGACGGACCGCAGCCACCGCGCCATCTCCACGGTGGTCACCGGGGAGGCTCCGTAGCCGAGGTCGACCACCAGTGGTTCGTCCGCGCGGCGCAGCAGCCGCGTCACGGCCGGGTCGCTCGCGAGCCATCGGTCGACGCGGCGCAGCCGGTTCGGGTTGGTCGTCCCGCGTGTCGGTGCCCCGACCGGCTTCAGCGCTCGGCCAGCCACTTCGCGACGAATTCCGCCTCGCGCTCCAGCAGTTTGGTGACCTGTTCGGCGATCACGCCCTCCAGCTTCCCGCCGACGAACGGGATTCGCACCTTGACCTCGCCGCTGTTCACCAGCGTCGTCCGCTCACCTTCGCCGGTCAGGGACGTCTTCGCGGTGATCTCGCCCGGCACGCCCGACACCGAAGCCGTCGCGGTGCCGGTGTAGCCGGCTCCGGAGGTCTTCCAGGTCTGCTCGCGTTCGACGATCAGGTCGCCCCGGTGCAGGGTCCGCACGGCCGACGGGAGCTTGTCCGAGCTGATGCCCTGACGCAGCTTGTAGCGCACGCCGTCCTCGGTGGGGACGTACTCAAGGAGTTCCGCGTCGTCGCCGCCGATCTGCTCCAGCCTGGCCCGCAGCGCGGCCTCGCCGGCGACCGCGTCGAACGTGGTCGCGAGGTCTGCGGAGAACGCTGAGCGGTGCTCGATACGGGAGGCCATGGCGCCAGACAGTACCGTTCACGGGCGTGAGCACTGCCGAAACTCCCACCCAGCACGCCGCCCTCGCCGACCACACCACGCTGCGCCTCGGCGGCCCGGCGCGGCGTTATGCCGAGGCGCAGACCGTGCAGGCCCTGGTCGACGCGGTTCGCGAAGCCGACGACGCGGGTGAGCCGGTGCTGCTGCTCGGCGGCGGCTCGAACCTGGTCGTCGCCGACGGCGGCTTCGAGGGCGCGGTGCTGAAGGTCGGCAACACCGGCTGGACACGTGACGGAGATCTCGTCGAGGTCGCGGCCGGGCAGAACTGGGACGAGTTCGTCGCGGAGCTGGTCTCCGAGGGCGTCGGTGGGCTCGAATGTCTCTCCGGGATCCCCGGTTCGGTCGGTGCGACGCCGATCCAGAACGTCGGCGCGTACGGCTGCGAGGTGGCCGAGTCCCTGGTCTCGGTCGACCTCTACGACCGCGCCGACCGCGAGGTCCGCACGCTGACCGCGGAAGAGCTCGGCTTCGGCTACCGCACGTCGATCCTGAAGGGGACCGACGCGGGCGTAGTGCTCACAGTGCGCTTCAAGGTCAACGAAGACGGCCTCTCGGCTCCGATCCGCTACGCCGAACTCGCCCGCACGCTCGGCGTCGAGATCGGCGACCGGGTCCCGGCGGCCGAAGCACGCGAAGCGGTCCTCGGGCTGCGTCGCGGCAAGGGCATGGTCCTGGACGCGGACGACCACGACACCTGGAGCGCGGGCTCCTTCTTCACCAACCCGATCATCGGCGAGGCGCAGCTGGCGAGGGTGCTGGCGGGGATCGTCGACGTCGTCGGCGAGGACGTGCGCGTGCCGCAGTACCCGGCGCCCGGCGGCACGAAGCTGTCCGCGGCGTGGCTGATCGAGCGGGCGGGGTTCGGGAAGGGCCATGAAGGGCCCGGCGGCCGGGTCTCGCTGTCGACGAAGCACACGCTCGCGCTCACCAACCGGGGCAAGGCGTCCACTGAGGATCTGCTCGCTCTGGCGCGCGAAGTGCGCGACGGCGTCGAGGCCCGCTTCGGTGTTTCGCTGCACCCGGAGCCTCTGCTCATCAACTGCTCGCTTTAGCCCACCCCCGCATTTCGTCCTCTGAATGCGGTAGTCGGCGACACGAACTACCGCATTCAGAGGACGAAATGCGAAGAGGTGAACAACCCCACACCACCCCCGTGCGTCTATCCCCGTGAGTGGCGCGGGTGAGTTCCGTCGCCGCGGGTAACGTCGGAGAGGTCCTCAGCGCTGAGCGGGTAACGCTCGCGTGGGGCGGGGATCTTCATGGGAGGTACACGGTGATCGAACGGCGCACGGTGTTCAAGGCCGCGCTCGCCGCGGGGGCGGCCATGCTGGCCGCTGCCTGCTCCAGCGAAGAAGGCGGCAACGCCAAGCCGGAGGGCAGCAGCGGTGGCGGGGAACAGGAAGCCGCTCCGGTAGCCAAGATCACCGCCGAACCCGCCGCCGACGCCAAGGACGCCCCCGTGGTGACCCCGGTCGTCGTGAAGGTCGCCGACGGCAAGCTCACCGAGGTCAAGGTCACCGGCGACGGCGGCAAGGAGGTCAAGGGCGAGCTGTCCGCGGACGGGCTCACCTGGACCAGCTCCGAGGCCCTCGGCTACGGCAAGACGTACACCTACGCCGCGAAGGCCACCGGCAGCGACAACAAGACCGCCGAGCTCAAGGGCAGCTTCACCACGCTCAAGCCCGCCAAGGAGGTCCGCGCCACGCTGAACCCGGCCGACAACGCCGAGGTCGGCGTCGCGATGCCGATCAGCGTGAAGTTCGCGTCCCCGGTCAAGGACAAGGCGGCCGCCGAGAAGGCGCTCAAGGTCAAGACCGACAAGGACGTCGAGGGATCGTGGGGCTGGCTGTCCGACACCCAGGTCGACTGGCGGCCAAAGGAGTACTGGCCCGCCAACATCACGGTCAACGTCGAGGCGAAGCTCTACGGCGTCGCGCTCGGCGGCGGCGCGTACGGCAAGGCCGACGTCACCACCAAGTTCAAGATCGGCCGCAACCAGGTGGTCAAGGTCAACACCCCGGACCACACGATGAAGGTCTACCGCGGCGGCGCGGAGTCGGCGAGCTACCCGTGCTCGAACGGGCTCGACGGCGACGTCCAGCGGAACACCCCCAACGGCACGTTCATCGTGATGACGAAGGAGCCGACGGCGCGGTTCGACAACGCGCGCTACGGCTACACCAACGTCAACAAGAAGTGGGCCTGCCGGATCTCGAACAACGGCGAGTACATCCACGAGAACCAGGACAACGCGTCGAACATCGGCAAGGCCAACACCTCGCACGGCTGCGTGAACCTGCTCGAAGCGGACGCGAAGAAGTACTTCGACTCGGCGCTGATCGGCGACCCGGTCGAGATCACCGGCTCCAAACTGGGCAGTCCGACCAAATCGGACGTCAAGAACTGGTTCTACGACTGGAAGTCGTGGAAGGCCCTGTCCGCGATCAAGTAAGGCTGTCTGCCCATCTGAGACCGAGGAACAGGCCCGAAGTACGTGAAGGCCCCCTTCACTGCGTCTAGCGCAATGAAGGGGGCCTTCACGTACTTCACGCACCCCCAGAATGTCCCGAAAGCCACTTTCAGGACGTCAGGTGTCTTGAAAGTGGCTTTCACGACATCTCCGGCCCACCGCGACATCCACGGACTTCCGGCGGGTAGGGCGACCACGTGACAGCCCATAAAGTGCAGGCATGAAGACCGAGGTAGTCGGCTACGGCGGGACTCGTATCGGCCTGTGGGTCGAGGGCGCCGAGAACACCCGTCCGATCGTGTTCGTGCACGGCTGGGCCCAGTCGGGCCGCGCCTGGGCGCCGCAGCTGGCGGACCCCTCGCTCAGCGAGCGGTTCCGCCTGGTCGCGATGGACCTGCGCGGGCACGGCGACTCCGAAGTGCCCTCCGCCGGCTACGACGATCCGCGCGTCTGGGCCGAAGACCTCGCCTCCGTCCTCGACTTCGCCGGTGAAGACGCGATCGTCGTCGGCTGGTCCTACGGCGGTCTGGTCATCACGGACTACCTCCGCGTGCACGGTTCCGCACGGCTCGGCGGCGTCGTTCTTGTGGGCGCGATCACAGAAATCGGCAAGAACCGTCCCGGCGGCAAGGTCGGCCCCGCCATGCGCGAGGCCATCCCGGCGGTGCTGTCGGATGATCCTTCGGTCGCGATTCCCGCGTTGGTGCAGTTCAGCGAGCGGATGACCGCCGGCCCGGTGTCCGGGACGCTCGCCCAGTCGTTGCTCGGCGCCTGCCTCTCGACCCCGCCCGCGGTGCGCTCTGCGCTCTTCCGGCGCGACGTCGGGAGCGAGGACGTTCTTCGCGATCTGGACAAACCGGCGCTGATCGTCCATGGTCTCGCGGACGCTGTGATCGATCCGACGTCGGCGGAATACGCGGCCGGGAAGATTCCGGGTGCCGTCGTGCGTTGGTTACCTGAGGTGGGGCATCTGCCGTTCGCCGAAGCGGCGGACGAGTTCGGTGATCTGCTGCGCGGGTTCGCCGATCAGTAGGACTTCAGGAGTGTTGACCAGGTGACGATCCCTCTGCACGGGTTCGACGCCGCGCCCAGGCGCGTCGCGGTGTTGTCGTTGCACACCTCTCCGCTGGAACAGCCGGGGACCGGTGACGCCGGCGGGATGAACGTCTACGTGAGCCAGACGGCCACCGAGATGGCCCGCCGCGGCGTCGAGGTCGAGGTGTTCACGCGGGCGACGTCCTCGGACCAGCCCCCGGTCGCCGAACTGGCGCCCGGCGTCCTGGTCCGGCACATCCCGGCCGGGCCGTTCGAGCCGCTGGGACGCGACGAGCTGCCGGCGCAGCTGTGCGCGTTCACCGCCGGGGTGCTGCGGGCCGAGGCGTTCCACGAGCCGGGCTACTACGACCTCATCCATTCGCACTACTGGCTCTCCGGCCAGGCGGGCTGGCTCGCCCGCGACCGCTGGGGCGTGCCGCTGGTGCACACCGCGCACACCCTGGCCAAGGTCAAGAACGCCGCGCTCGCCGAGGGTGACACCCCCGAGCCGCGCACCCGCGTGATCGGCGAGCAGCAGGTCGTCGACGAGGCGGACTGCCTGGTCGCGAACACCCGAGTCGAGGCCCGCGAGCTGATCGAGCTGTACGACGCCGATCCGCGCGCCGTGCACGCCATCCCGCCCGGGGTGGATCTCGACCGCTTCACCCCCGGCTCCCGGTCGGCCGCGCGCCGGGCGCTGGGCCTGCCGCGGGACGCGATCGTGCTGGCCTTCGCGGGCCGGATCCAGCCGTTGAAGGCGCCGGACGTCCTCCTGCTGGCCGCCGCCGAGATGCTGCGCGAACGGCCGGAGCTGGCGTCGCGGCTGGTCGTGCTGATCGTCGGCGGCCCGTCCGGGACCGGGCTGGAGCAGCCGCAGGCCCTGCGTGAGCTGGCCGTCTCCCTCGGGATCGAGGAGCAGACCCGGTTCATGCCGCCGCAGCCGGGCCGGTCGCTGGTCAACGTCTACCGCGCGGCCGACCTCGTCGCCGTGCCGAGCTACAACGAGTCGTTCGGGCTGGTCGCGCTCGAAGCGCAGGCGTGCGGGACGCCGGTGATCGCGGCCGAGGTCGGCGGGCTGCCGGTCGCGGTCCCGCATGGTGTTTCCGGGCTGCTGGTGCCTTCGCACGATCCGAAGGACTGGGCGGGCGCGCTCGCGAACGTCGCGTTGCGGCCCGGTTGGCGCGCCGAGCTTTCGGCCAACGCCGTCGTCCACGCGCGGCGTTTCTCCTGGAGCCGTACGACGGACCGGCTGCTGGACACGTACGCTCAGGCGACCGGCGCGTTCCGGCGTGCCCTCGAACAGCGCGCGGAGGTGGCGGTTTGACGCTCGACGAGACCTTGCGGTCCTCTTTGGACAGTGCGGGCCTGGAATACGACAGGCGTGGCGAGGGAAGGTACTTCGTCACGTTGCCGGGTACCAAGAAGCTGCAGACCAACTGCTGGCTGGTCGCCGGGGATCACGCCTTCGCCGTCGAAGCGTTCGTCTGCCGCCGCCCCGATGAGTCCCATGAGGACGTTTATCGTTTTCTGTTGCGCCGCAACGCGAAGCTGTACGGCGTGCATTACACGGTGGACGCCATGGGCGACATCTACCTGGTCGGCAAATTCGGCCTGGACACGGTGACCGAGTCCGAATTGGACAAGATCCTCGGGCAGGTGCTGGAAGCCGCCGACGGCGATTTCAACACGCTGCTGGAACTCGGGTTCGCCGAGTCGATCAAACGCGAATGGGACTGGCGGGTCTCGCGTGGAGAGTCGCTGGCGAACCTGCAGGCGTTCAAACATCTCGTCGAGCCCGCGAACGGTCACGAACCGGGAGCCTTGACCGACTCGTGACCCGGATGGTGCAACCGCGCTGAATCCGGCTCCGTCTCTCTCCGCAGTACTGGAGGGAGAAGGTTCCGATGTACAAGCGATTGAGATGGGTGGCCGTCGCCGGGGCCGCGCTGGCGCTGACACTGGCGGGCTGTTCGGCGAGCGAGCCTTACAGCGAATCCGCCTCGATGCCGGCGACGGCCGGCGGCAAGCAGGCGGTGCCGAATCAGGGCGCGCCCAACAAGGAAAGCGGCGACAGCGCGGGCAAGGCGGGTTCGGAGAAAGCGCCGGTGGGGCAGCCGGGGATCGCCGACCGCAAGCTCGTGCGCACGGCGAGCCTGGAGCTCACCGCGCCGAACGTCGCCGACGTGATCTCGCAGGTCCGCGTCATCACCCAGGGCGCCGCCGGTTACACCGGGCAGGAGAGCACCCAGGAGAAGCGGGCGTCGGTCAACGTCGTCGTGCCGTCCGAACGCCTCGATGGCGTGCTGGACCAGCTGGGGAAGCTCGGGAAGCAGGTCAAGCGGGAGGTCACCGCCACGGACGTGACCGAGCAGATGGTCGACGTCGACTCGCGGCTGGCCACTCAGCGGGCGAGCGTCGAGCGCATCCGCGCGCTGCTCGCGAGGGCGACGTCGGTCTCGGAGATCGCGTCCGTGGAGAGCGAGCTGACGAGCCGCGAGGCCGAACTCGAGTCGCTTCAGAAGCGGCGCGAAAGCCTGGCCGGAAGTGTCGCCATGTCGACGATCTCGCTGCAGGTGAAGGCGGAGACGGTCGTGGCGGAGGAGGAATCCCGCAACGGGTTCTTCGGCGGCCTGGCGAATGGCTGGGACGCGTTCCTGACCTTCGGCGGCGGCCTGCTGACCGTGATCGGCGCGATGGCGCCCTTCCTGCTGGTCTTCGGTGTTCCCGCGGCGGCGCTGGTGTGGTGGCTGCGCAAGCGGCGCCGTCCGGCGGAACCGGCGATGGCGACCGCTTCGGATCTGCCGTCCGCGCCCCCGCTGGACTGAGGTTGTCAGGCGATCATGGGTCGCCAGGGATGCCCGGTCTTGGACCTTGATCAAGGTCGTATCGGTCAACGAGACCGAGTGTGGAGGATCCGGGACACTCAACGTCCCAAATCCTCCACACTCGCCGGTCACACCAGTGGGCAGGCAAATACGGGACCGCCAGAACCGTCCTCGCCACTCACGGCCGACGCGTGTTCGGGGCTGAATCCCCGGAAGATGAACAGGCGGGACGGCTCGAGGGAGGGGGAGTCGCGATCTCGAGCCGCCCCGCTGAAGTTCCCGCCAAGGTGGACCCGGTGACGAGGGGGATGCCAACGGGGCCGGCGGGCGCCGCGACTCGGCAGGGGGGAGACGAGTCGCGGTCGTCACCCGCGTCGAGCCGGGGAGTGCGTGGAATCCGGCCGCGCGGGACTAAGCCAACCTGTCAGATCTCCACCTGTAATCACAAGACTACCGGTTACTCTGTTCGAGTGAACTTTGAAAACCGGGATAACGGAGTGCAGCCTGTTTGCCGGGGATTCGGACTTGTTGGCGACCTGTCTTCTGGACGGGTGAAGGTGTTACTCGCAGGTAACGCACTCTCCGTAGAAGAAAGCGCAATCCCAGCCCTCTGACCGGCGCTTCCGCTCACTCTGGCAGGCTGACCACATGGCTGAGCTTGGGACTCTGGTGCTGCTGCGTCACGGGCAGAGCACCTGGAACGCCGAAAACCTGTTCACCGGCTGGGTGGACGTGCCGCTGTCCGACCAGGGCGAGCAGGAGGCGCGCAAGGGCGGGCAGTTGCTCGCGGAGTCCGGCCTGCTGCCGGACGTCGTCCACACGTCGCTGATGCGCCGCGCGATCTCGACCGCCAACCTGGCGCTCGACGCCGCCGACCGGCACTGGATCCCGGTGAAGCGCGACTGGCGTCTCAACGAGCGGCACTACGGCGCGCTCCAGGGCAAGAACAAGAAGCAGACCCTGGACGAGTTCGGCGAGGAGCAGTTCATGCTCTGGCGCCGCTCCTACGACACCCCGCCGCCCCCGATCGACCCGGCCGACGAGTTCAGCCAGGCCGGCGACGCGCGCTACGCCGACCTCGGCGACTCGGCCCCGCTGACCGAATGCCTCAAGGACGTCGTCGCGCGGCTGCTGCCGTACTGGGAGTCCGAGATCGTGCCGGATCTGCGCGCGGGCAAGACCGTGCTGGTCGCCGCGCACGGCAACTCGCTGCGGGCGCTCGTGAAGCACCTCGACGGCATCTCCGACGACGCCATCGCCGGGCTCAACATCCCGACCGGCATCCCGCTGCGCTACGACCTCACCGAGGACCTCAAGCCGGTCACCGCCGGCGGGACCTACCTGGACCCGGAAGCCGCCAAGGAAGCCGCGGCCGCCGTCGCGAACCAGGGCCGGTAGCCGCTCCGGTACCGAAGTGTCATGAGGGGTCCCCTTAGGACGAAATTTGTCTTAAGGGGACCCCTCATGACATCTCAGGGCAGGGGCTGGACCGACTCGATCCCGGCGGCCTTCCACCCCGCGGCATCGACTCGGTGCAGCCGCAGCACGATCGGCAGGTACTTCTTCGTCGCCTGCCCGGCCGCGTCCGTGACGTCGGTCGCCGCGTAGAGCAGCACGCTCGCCTTGTCGTCCACGATCTCCATGACCGCGGCGGCGGGGTTCGGCGCCAGCGCCGACTTCACGCCACCGCTCCGGATCTGGTTCAGCCGCGCCGCCTTGTCCTGCTGGAACTGGGTCAGCAACTGCCCGGTCGACACGGACTCGTAGCGGGCGTAAGTGCCTTCCGGATCAGCCGGATTCACGTTCAGCAGGGCCTCCGCGACGCGCAGCGCGCCATCGCGGGCGGAGTCCCGCACTCGCGCGATCGCCCGATCTCCCGCGCCCGGCTTCTCCGCCGTGACCGGGGCCCCGGCGGGGTTCACCTTGATCTCGCCGATCCGCCAGCGTTCGCCCTCGCGTGCCGTCGTGAGCAGCGCCGACGCGATGCCCTTGCTGGTGGCACCCGCCCTGGTGCTGCTCTGGTCGAGCACGGTCAGCACCCGCGCCTTGTCCGCTGTCTGCTCGACGGCGGCCGACACGATCACCCGCGTGACCAGCTTGATCGGCTCCGGCGAGTTCCGGATCTCCGAAAACAGCTTCGCCAGCTCGTCCCGCGCGCCAGGGGTCAGGTTCTCGGCGAGCGCCTTGTCGTAGGCGGGCGCGGCCGTGCTGTCGTAGGAGAAGACCGCTTCGGTGGCCGTCTTCACCGCTGTCAGGACCGACGCGGTCCGCGCGGGGTCGACCAGCGCGAGGTTCGCGGGCGGGGTTTCCGGTTCGGGGCGGGCGGTGCCGGACACCGCGGTGGTGCAGCCCGCGAGCGCGAGCAGCACCACGAATCCCGCCCAGCGTTTCACAGGAGGCCGAGCTCCCTGGCCCGCGCGTCGACCTGGAGCCGCGACGTCACGCCGAGCGCGACCAGCAGTTCCGACACCCGTCGCTGATAGGTGCGCACGCCCATGCCGAGGCTCTTCGCGGCCTTGTCGTCCTTGCAGCCGGTGGTGAGGAACTCGAGCATCTGCGGTGTCTCCTGCCGGATGTCGGCGAACCGCGCGTCGAACGTCTCCAGCGTGGCGGCCGCCAGCCAGGCGGTTTCGAACAGCGACAGGATGCCCTGCACCAGCTCCGGGCGCGAGATGACGCTGTACGAGCGCACCGCCTTGCCCTCGTCGCCCGCCATGATCGCGACCCGCTCGTCGAGCAGGATCGTCTCGTTGATCTCCTCGGTGCCGATCCGGATCTGCGCGCCGAGACCGGACAGGTGGTGCAGATGCCGCGCGGTCTGCTCGTTCAGCAGGACGCCGGGACGGTAGAGCTTGCGGATCCGCTTGTCGCGCACCAGCCGTTCGCCCTGCCGCGTGAGCGAGGGCCGGGAAAGCGCCCAGGTGTAGAGGTCGTCGGCCGCGCACGCGATGTCGGTCGCCGCGACGAACAGATGAGCCGTCCGGTCGAACAGCTCTTCTTCTCCGCGAATCAGGGAGATGTCACTGACGAGTTCCACGGCGACAGTCTTCCAACATTCCCCGGGGGCCGTGACGGGAACGTCGCTATTCGCCCGTGAGTGGGACGATCACTGCCCGGATAGTCACGACGAAAGTCGGGATCCGGGCACGGGCCGCCGCCGGTGTCCCCGGTCCGGGTGACCCGCCTCACCCAGGAGATCTCGGCCAGGGATCGGCCGCGTGAACGGCGGCCGACCGGCAGGCGAACAGCCTGTCCCCAGGTGTCATAGGCATCACGAGTACGCGGCCGGGACTAGGCCAAAAGGCTACCCGCACGCTTACGATTCCCCTGTGACCACGCCTGTTGCACTCGCCCTGGCCATCGGCGGACTGATCGTCGGTGTGGTCGTCGGCTTCCTGATCGCGAGGGGCCGCGCCCGCCGCGAGGAGCGGCGCCCGACCGGCCCGACCGTGGCCGAACTGCTCGAACGCCTCGTGCGTTCCAGCAACAACGGCGTCGTCGTCCTCAACAAGTTCGGCGACATGGTCCTGCACAATCCGCGCGCCTACGAGCTGGGACTGGTGAAGGTCAACCAGGCCGATCCGCGGGCCCGCAAGGCCGCCGAGCAGGTGGTCGAGACCGACGAACCGATGGAGATCGACCTCTCCCCGCTGGAGGCGAGGGGCCGTCAGCCCGAAGCCGTCCTCGGCGAGGTCCGCCCGCTCGGCGACGGGTTCACCGTGGTCGAGGCCGTCGACCACTCCGAGGCGATCCGCCTCGAAGCCGTCCGGCGGGACTTCGTCGCGAACGTCAGCCACGAACTGAAGACGCCGGTGGGCGCGATCGCGCTGCTCACCGAGGCCGTGCTCGACGCCGCGGAGGACGTCGAGGAGGTCCGCCGGTTCGGCGGCAAGATCCTCCGCGAATCGACCCGGCTCGGCCAGCTCGTCACCGAGCTGATCGCGCTGTCGCGGCTGCAAGGTGCCGAGCGGCTGCCCGATCTCAACGTCGTCGAGGTCGACGCCGTCGTCCGCGAGGCGCTCGGCCGGACGACGCTTTCGGCGGAGTCCGCCGAAATCACCATCACCACCGACGCCGCCAGCGGGCTGCTCATCGAGGGCGACCGGACGCTGATGGTCACCGCGCTGTCGAACCTGCTGGAGAACGCCGTCGCGTACTCGCCGGCGGGGAGCCCGGTGTCGATCAGCAGGCGGCTGGTGGACGGCAAGGTCGAGATCGCGGTGACCGACCGCGGCATCGGCATCGCCGAGGACGAGCAGCAACGCGTCTTCGAGCGGTTCTTCCGTTCGGACAAGGCGCGGTCGCGGGCGACCGGCGGCACCGGCCTCGGGCTGGCGATCGTCAAGCACGTGGCCGCCAACCACGGTGGTTCGGTCGGTCTCTGGAGCCGTCCCGGCACCGGATCGACCTTCACGCTGCGGATCCCCGCGCACATCGGTGCCGAACCGGCCGCGGCCGTGAAACAGGCTCCGCCGGTATCCCGGCCGGAGAAGACCCCCGAGCGGACACCCCGTCTCGTGGCAACAGGGCAAGAAAGCCCCGACCATGGAGGAAACCTGTGACGAGGGTTCTCATCGTCGAGGACGAAGAGTCGTTCGCCGACCCGCTCGCGTTCTTGCTCCGCAAAGAGGGCTTCACCGCCGCCGTCGCCGTGACGGGGCAGCAGGCGCTCGAGGAGTTCGACCGCAACGGCGCCGACATCGTCCTGCTCGACCTCATGCTCCCCGGCATGAGCGGCACCGACGTCTGCAAGCAGCTCCGGCAGCGTTCCGCGGTGCCGGTGATCATGGTGACCGCGCGCGACAGCGAGATCGACAAGGTCGTCGGACTGGAACTCGGCGCCGACGACTACGTCACCAAGCCGTACTCGGCCCGCGAGCTCATCGCGCGGGTGCGGGCGGTGCTGCGCCGCGGCGGCGAGCCGGGCTCCGAAGGTGATCTGGCGCCCCTGGTGCTGACCGCCGGGCCGGTGCGGATGGACGTCGAGCGGCACGTGGTGACCGTCGACGGCCAGGAGGTCTCCTTGCCGCTGAAGGAGTTCGACCTCCTCGAATACCTGCTGCGCAACGTGGGCCGCGTGCTCACCCGCGGGCAGCTGATCGACCGGGTGTGGGGCGCGGACTACGTCGGCGACACCAAGACCCTCGACGTCCACGTGAAGCGGCTGCGGTCGAAGATCGAACCGGACCCGGGATCGCCCCGGCACCTGGTCACGGTGCGCGGGCTGGGCTACAAGTTCGAGACGTGACAGGTCCGGTACCCGCCCCTGCGACACAGATCACGGTTACGGTTTCGTGACCTGACGCAGGGGCGGGTACCGTAGACGCTCGTGCGCCTAGGGGTACTCGACGTCGGTTCCAACACCGTCCACCTGCTCGTGGTCGACGCCCACCGTGGCGCCCACCCGACCCCGATGCATTCCGAAAAGGCCGTCCTCCGGCTCGCCGAGCAGATCACCCGCACCGGTGACCTGAGCCGCGCGGGCGCGGACAGCCTCGTACGGGCGGTCGAGTCGGCGAAGGCGGCGGCGGCCAGGCTCGGCTGCGAAGAGGTCATGGCGTTCGCCACCTCCGCCGTCCGCGAAGCCAAGAACGCCCCGAAGGTACTGGCGAAGGTCCAAGAGCAGACCGGAGTCGAACTGAAGGTGCTTTCCGGGATCGACGAATCCCGGCTCACCTTCCTCGCCGTCCGCCGGTGGTTCGGCTGGTCGGCGGGAAAACTGCTCGTGCTCGACATCGGCGGCGGCTCGCTGGAGATCGCGATGGGCCGCGACGAGGAGCCGGATCTGGCCGAATCGCTCCCCCTCGGGGCGGGCCGGACCACCCGGACGCGGTTCCAGCACGACCCGCCGACCCGCTCGGAGCTCATCGCGACTTCGGCGTGGCTCGAAGAACAACTCGCCCCACTGGCGAAGAAGGTCGCCAAATTGGGTGAACCCGATCGGGTCGTGGCGACTTCGAAGACTTTCCGGTCACTCGCCCGGTTGACCGGAGCGGCGCCGTCGGCCAGCGGGCCGCATGTGCGCCGTACCCTGACCGACACCGCGTTGCGCCAGCTCATCGCGTTCATCTCCCGGATGACCGCCCACGACCTGGCACAACTCGAAGGGGTCAGCGCGAGCAGGTCGCATCAGCTGGTGGCCGGCGCGCTCGTCGCACAAGCCACCATGCGGGCGCTTTCCCTGGAAGAACTGGAGATCTGTCCGTGGGCGCTGCGAGAAGGTGTCATCCTTCGACGGCTGGACCATTCGAACGGTGCGGACGAGACTGTGGGCGGCAGCGCCCGACTGGACTTAGTCGACAGAGAACGGGCACGGTGAAGAGGTGACGGAAATGCGGATGACGGTGGATAGCGCGCGCGACGCCGCCGATGCCCCGTCGCGTGCCGGTTCGCAACGGCTGGAGCGCGCATTGGACAGCACGGTATGACGGACGAGACTGAGAGCGGCCAGCCGCAGAAGACCGTGGCGGAGTTGCTCGCGCAGCACGGAGCCCAGCCCGAAGGCGGGCGCCGCAGGCGACGCCGCGCGGCCGACGACGAGGACGAGGCTCCCGAGCCCACCCGCGGCCGACGCGCGCCGTCGGTGAGCGACACCGCGCCGCAGGCGATCATCGACAGGGTGTCCGGCGACACCCCGCCGCCGCCCAACCGTCCTCCGCGCCGCTCGCGCCCCCAGGACTCCGGTGCGCGTCCGCTTCCGCCGCCGCAGGACTCCGCGCCGCTGCCGGTGCCGCCGAACGCCGCGACCCCGACCCGGCAGACGCCGCCGGTGCGCCCGCCCCAGCCGCCGCAGGAGCAGAGCGGCTATCAGCAGCGTCCGCCGCAGCCGCCTCAGCAGTCCGGCCAGTTCGTGCGCCCGCCCCAGCCGCCGCAGGAGCAGAGCGGTTACCAGCAGCGTCCGCCGCAGCCGCCTCAGCAGTCGGGTCAGTTCGTGCGGCCGACGCCGCCGCAGGAACAGTCCGGCTATCAGCAGCGTCCGCCGGACTCCGAGGGCTTGCCGCCCCGCGGCCGTCCGCGGCCCGCGGGCCCGGAGGAGACCCGTGGCGCGGTGCCGCCGGTCCGCCGCCGCCCCGAACCGCCTGCCGGGCCCCCGTCCGCGGGGCTGTCGGCGAGGCTCGACGGTCTCGACGCCGAGCCCGAGGACGTCCAGGACCAGCCCGGCCCGATGGCCAGCGGCGCGTTCCAGACCCCACCGGCCCAGCCGGCGCGCCGTCGTCGTCCGGCGGCCCGTCCGCCTCAGCCGAAGGCCGAGCCGAGCACCGAGCAGTTCGCCGCGGTCGGCGACGAAGCCGGAATCGAACCCGAGGCACCCGCGCCCGTCGAACCGGCGGCGCCGCCCGCCGGACTCGCCGGATGGCGCAAGCGCAGGCAGAAGGTGCAGTCCGAGGACACCGAGATCGGCGGCATCCCGCCGGTGCCACCTCCGGTCGCGCCCGCCGAGCCGGACATCGACCCGGAACCGGACCAGTTCGACGCGGGCCCCCCGACCATGGGGCACCCCGCGCCGATGCCGTTCGTGCCGCCGCATTCGCTCGACGATCGAGGCAGGCAGCAGGACAACCTCGACGAGTACGAGCGCGAGTTCGCCGACCCGGCGTACCCCGACGGCAGTCCGGACTTCGACCGCGACGACTACGGGTACCGCGCCGACGAGTACGAGGACGACTACGAAGACGACCGGGCCGAGGGCGGCGTCGATGAGGTCGACGACGTCGAGGTGGACGAGTCCGAGGCACCCGCCGAGAACACCTCACCGGGGAAGCAGTGGCTGGCGCTGGCCGGTCAGCTCGCCCTCGGCGTGGTGGGCGGTGCCGGGGTCTGGCTGGGCTTCAACTGGCTGTGGGTGAACATCCCCGCCGCCGCGCTGGTCGCCGCGTTGCTGGTGATCGTCGCGCTGGTGTGGATCGTCCGGAAGATCCGCAAGGCCGACGACCTCCAGACCCTCGTGCTCGCGGTGCTGGTCGGACTGGTGGTGACGGTCTCACCGGCCGCACTCCTGCTGGTCGCTCGTTAGCGGCCTCGGGAAGGATGCCGGAATGGTTCAGCAGATTCCGGTAGGCGTCTCCACCGCGTCCGTCTGGCCTCTGAGGGCGGGCGCGGCCTTCGAGATGGCCGCCGACCTCGGCTACGACGGTGTCGAGGTGATGATCTGGGCCGACCCGGTCAGCCAGGACATCTCCGCGTTGCGCCGCTGGTCGCGCCGCACCGGGGTGCCGGTGCTGTCGATCCACTCGCCGTCGCTGCTGATCACCCAGCGCGTGTGGTCGCCGGATCCCGAGGTGCGCCTGCGGATGTCCGTGGACGCCGCGCTGGAGCTGGGCGCGCGCACGGTCGTGGTGCATCCGCCGTTCCGCTGGCAGCGCCGCTACGGCGACGCGTTCGGCGATCTCGTCGACGAGCTCGAAGAATCCAGCGGCATCGAGGTCGCGGTCGAGAACATGTTCAAGGTCCGTCCGCCCGGCGGGTCGCGGACGTCGCGCGTGTCGGCGTTCCGTCCGTCGATCGACCCTACGGACGTAGGGTTTCGCCACTACACGCTGGACTTGTCCCATACAGCGGCAGCCGGGATGGACGCCCTCGCGCTCGCCGAACGCATGGGTTCCGGGCTCACCCACGTCCACCTGGCGGACGGCACGGGGCTCCCGAAGGACGAGCACCTGGTGCCCGGGCGCGGGATCGAACCCTGTGCCGAATTGCTCGAAAAGCTCGTGAACAGCGATTTTTCCGGACAGATCGTGCTGGAGATCAACACCCGCCGCTCGCCGAGCGCGGCACAGCGGTCAAGGGATCTCGCGGAGTCACTCTTGTTCGCGAGGTTCCACCTCGGCCAGTGACAAAGATCGTCCCGAGGTGCGGAGATTCATTCCTCCCTGCGCCGGAGGCGCTGCTACACGTAAAGTTCCGACCGTGAACCAGCTGCGCTTGTTGATCTCCCGCACCCCGATGGATCGGCTCGTGGCCTGGGTCAGTGCTCGGTGAGCACGGCCGACGAAACGGGCACCTCCTTCGACGCGGCTTGCGCGACGAGATCACTGGGTGACGGCACTTTCACCGCGGTACTGCGGACCGAATGGTCGATCGGCGGACATCCGCACGGCGGCTTCCTGATGGCCTTGATGGCCCGGTCGGCCCTGGCGTTCCTGCACGAACGGGGCGAGCCGCCGTCCGAGCCTCTCGCCATCAGCGCGGAATTCCTGCACCCGCCCGCTGTGGGGCCGGTGTTGCTGCGCATGGACGTCCGGAAGGTCGGAAGGCGCGCTTCGGTCGTGGCGGTCCTGCTGGAGCAGCGGGGCCGCAGTTGCGTCGAGGCCAGGGTGACCACCGGGCGGCTGCCGATGCGGCGTCCGGAGTGGACCGATGTGCCCGCCATGCCCGCGGAACCGCCGCCCGGCGCGGTGCCCGTGACCGGTGAGACCTCCGAAGGCCTGTTCAATCTCGCGAAGGGCTGCGAAGTCCGGCTCGATCCGGCGAGCGTCGGTTACCTGCACGGCCGGATCGGCGACCCGCCGAAGATGCGGTTGTGGGTGCGGCCGCGGCACGGTCTTCCCGACCCGTTCTTCGCGCTGCTCGCGAGCGACGTGAACCCGCCGGTGGTCTACAACCTCGGCCGGATCGGCTGGGTGCCGACCGTGCAGCTGACCGCGTTGCTGCGCACCCGGCCGGCGCCGGGCTGGCTGCGGGTGATCGTGCAGGCCCACTCGGTGCACGAGGCCTGGTTCGATTCCGACGCCGTGGTGGTGGACTCGCAGGGCAGGCTGGTCTGCCAGGCGCGTCAGCTGGCGCTTGCCCCGGCGCCCGGGGGCTGACGGCGCTTTGGCACGCTGAACGGCATGAGCGTGATCGCGGTTCTCGGCGCCGGAAAAATCGGAGAGGCCCTGCTCTCGGGCCTGCTGCACGGCGGGCACAGCCCTGACGACCTGCTGTTCACCGAACGGTATCCGGCGCGCGCGGCCGAGCTGACCGAGCGCTACGGCGTGCACGGGGTCACCGTCGCCGACGCCGCGAGCCGAGCCGACGTGCTGGTCGTCGCGGTCAAGCCGCAGGACATCGACCCGGTGCTGGACGAGGTCGCGCCGCTGCTCGGCAAGGATTCGCTGGTGGTCTCGCTGTGCGCGGGCCTGCCGACCGCCCTGTACGAGCGCAGGCTGGCCGAGGGCATCCCGGTGGTGCGGGTCATGCCGAACACCCCGATGCTCGTCGGAGAGGCGATGAGCGCAGTCTCGGCGGGCGCGCACGCGACCGCCGAGCACATCGCGGTGGTGAAGGAGCTGCTTTCGCACGTCGGGCAGGTCGTCGAGGTGCCGGAGTCGCAGCAGGACGCCGTCACGGCGCTGTCCGGATCCGGGCCCGCGTACTTCTTCTTCCTGGTCGAGGCCATGATCGACGCCGGGATCCTGCTCGGCCTGCCCCGCGCGCTCGCCGGGCAGCTGATCATCCAGTCGGCGGTCGGGGCGGCGAAGATGCTGGCGGAGTCCGACGAGCACCCGGTGCTGCTGCGCGAAGCCGTCACCTCACCCGCCGGGACGACCATCAACGCCATCCGCGAGCTGGAGAAGCACGGCGTCCGCGCGGCGCTCCTGGCCGCCATCGAGGCCGCGAAGGACCGCTCGACCGAGCTGGGCCGCGCCCACGATCCCCGCGATTAGTCCTCTGGATGCGGTAGTTCGCCGGCGAACTACCGCATCCAGAGGACGAAACGCGTAGTCGGACGGGCCCATCTCGGTGACTCGCGTCGCTTTAGCCACACGTGTCCCGCTACTCTCAGGAGAGCACGTGCGTGTCGATACCACAGGTGGGGAAGCCTCGTGGCGCGACACGTGTCGAAGGACACGGTGAATCATGCCGCCGAACAAGAAGGATGACCTCCCCTCAGTGGGCCAGGTCCAGTTCCTGACGGTCGCCGAGGTGGCCACGCTGATGCGGGTCTCCAAGATGACCGTCTATCGCCTCGTTCACTCGGGCGAGTTGCCCGCGGTGCGCGTGGGGAAGTCGTTCAGAGTGCCCGAAAAGGCCGTTCACGAATATCTGCAGGGCGCGTACTTCGACGTGGGCTGAGGCTCGCTTCGCGGAGCACAGCGTGCCCGCCCGAGGGCGTCTTCCGGGGCGCGAGTACCCTGGAAGACCGCTCGTGCCTGTGCGCTCCACCCGTTGGACGCTGCGCCGGGCAGCGTGACCGACGACGAAGGAAGGAGCGCTCTCGATGGGCTCTGTGATCAAGAAGCGCCGTAAGCGCATGTCGAAGAAGAAGCACCGGAAGTTGCTGCGCCGGACGCGAGTTCAGCGTAGGAAGGCCGGCAAGTAAGACACAGCCGGTGAGTGGCCCGTCCAGGTTCTGGACGGGCCACTCCCATTTGGTGAACCTTTTCCGTCCGTTCGAGTGAGACGTGGATCCCCTCTGCGAGCGGCGGGTTAATAGCATGTAAGCGCTGACTCGACTACCCCTAATGAGCGGTAACATCTCAAGGGCAGCCGCGCGATGCTTCCATTGAGTGCAGGTACGCGCACACTCGGTGGATCAATCCGCGCTCAAAGGTCATCAGGACCCCGTGATCGAAAGTCCGAGAACCGCCCGAAAGCCGCAGGGAGTCCTATGCCGTCGAACATCGTGCTCGTGACCGGGGTCGGGGGAGACCTTGGCGGGAAGCTGCTCGCCAGACTCGGCAACAATCCGGAGTTCGAGCGGGTGATCGGCGTGGACACCACGCCCCCGCAGAAGTCGGTGCTGCAGCGCATGGGGCGCGCTGAATACGTCCGGGCCGACATCCGTAATCCGCTGATCGCCAAGGTGATCAGCACGGCCAAGGTCGACACCGTCGTGCACGCCTCGTGCACCGCGCATCCGGCCGGCCCGGCCCGCCGCACGGCGATCAAAGAGGTCAACGTCATCGGCACGATGCGGCTCCTGGCGGCCTGCCAGCGTTCGCCGCTCGTGCGCAAGCTCGTGGTGAAGTCGACGGCCGCCGTCTACGGCGCGGGCGCGCGCTCGCAGGCCGTCTTCACCGAAGATTCCGAGCTCATCCCCACCTCGACCAGCGGTTACGCGAAGGACGCCGTCGAGATGGAGGGGTACGTCCGCGGGCTCATGCGCCGCCGCCCCGACATCACGACGACGCTTTTCCGCTTCGCCAACATCATCAGCCCGGAGATCGACACCGTGCTCTCGCGCTACTTCGCGCTGCCGGTGGTCCCGACCGTGTTCGGCTACGACGCCCGGATCCAGCTGCTCCACGCTTCGGACGCGCTGGCCGTGTTCGAGCAGGCGACGCTGAACGACGAACCCGGCGTGTTCAATGTCGGCTCGGAGGGGGTACTCACGCTGTCTCAGGCGATCCGGCGAGCAGGCCGGGTCGAACTGCCGATGCCCAGCGGTGTCGTGCCGTCGGTCGGCAAGGTGCTGCGCGGAGCGAGGGTGGTCGACTTCTCCGCCGACCAGGTCCGGCTGCTGAACTTCGGCCGCGTCGTGGACATCACGAAGCTCAAGAAGGAGTTCGGTTACACCCCGCGTTGGACGACGCGGGAGGCGTTCGACGACTACATCACCGGCCGCGGGCTGAGGCCCGTGGTGGACGGCGGCAGGCTGGCCGGATTCGCCGACAAGGTCCTGGTGGCCGCGGCGACAGGGCAGGCGGCGAACCGGTGAGCAGGCCTTACGAGGACAACCCCGAGAACTCTCACGAAGGCGAGGCGGAAAACGTGAGCGGCGCTGAAGCGCAGGTCATCCCGTTGCACGGCCCCGGCAGAGAGAAGCCGGACCCGGCCGCTCAGGCGGACAGGGATCTTCGCGAGTCCGACGAAGCGCAAGAGCGGCTGGACCAGGAACGCCGGGTGGACGCGCCCGTCGTCGAGTTCCCCGGGGCGGCACGGGTCGCACCGGCCCGGACCCGTCCGGCCGACACCGAGCTCCTCCCGGCGTCGCTCCGGACGGCGCTGGGGTTCCTGCGGGACAGGCTGACCGGTGACTACACCGTCGACGAGTTCGGCTTCGACGCCGAGCTCACCGAAACCCTGCTGCTGCCGCCGTTGCGGGCGCTGTACGAGAAGTGGTTCCGCGTCGACATCTTCGGCGTCGAGAACCTGCCCACCGACGGCGGCGCGCTCCTGGTTTCGAACCACTCCGGCACGTTGCCGCTCGACGCGCTGATGACCGCCGTCGCCGTGCACGACCACGTCCCCGGCGGCAGGCACCTGCGCGGCCTCGGCGCGGATCTGGTGTTCCAGGTGCCGCTCGTCGGCTCCTTCGCCCGCAAGTCCGGGCAGACGCTCGCCTGCAACGCCGACGCAGAACGCTTGCTGCGCAAGGGAGAACTCGTCGGCGTATGGCCGGAAGGGTTCAAGGGGATCGGGAAGCCGTTCTCGTCGCGGTACAAGCTGCAACGGTTCGGCCGCGGCGGTTTCGTGTCCGCCGCGCTGCGGACCGGGGTGCCGATCATTCCCGTGTCGGTCATCGGCGCGGAGGAGATCTACCCCAAACTCGGCGAGATCAAGCTGCTCGCGCGGGTGCTCGGCCTGCCGTACTTCCCGGTGACGCCGTTCTTCCCGCTGCTCGGCCCGCTCGGCGCGGTTCCGCTGCCGACGAAGTGGAGCATCGAATTCGGCGAGCCCATCCGCACGGACACCTACGACGCGGACGCCGTGGACGACCCGATGCTGGTGTTCACGCTGACCGACCAGGTGCGGGAGTCGATCCAGCAGTCGCTGTACAAACGCCTCTCGCAGCGGAAGAGCGTCTTCAAGGGCTGAGTTTCCCCCTTTACGCATTTAGTCCTCTGGATGCGGTAGTTGCACACGCAAGGACCGCATTCAGAGGACTAAATGCGTGGGGTCAGCGGCGCCGGTACGCCATTCCGGCCGCCACGGCGCCGGCCACGGCGCCGACACCGAGCACCGACGGCACGCCGATCTTCGCGGCCTTGCGCCCGGTCCGGAAGTCGCGGATCTCCCAGCCGCGCGCCCGCGCGACGTCGCGGAGACCGCCATCGGGGTTCACCGCGACCGCGGTCCCGACGACCGACAGCATCGGGACGTCGTTCTGCGAGTCCGAATACGCCGTGCAGCGCTTGAGATTCAGTCCTTCGCGTGACGCCAGCGCCCGGACGGCGTGGGCTTTCGCGCGGCCGTGCAGCAGGTCGCCGACGAGACGGCCGGTGTACACACCGTCCTTGGTCTCCGCGACCGTGCCGAGCGCGCCGGTGAGACCGAGGCGCCGCGAGATGATGGCCGCGAGTTCGATCGGGGTCGCGGTGACGAGCCAGACGCGCTGCCCGGCGTCGAGGTGCATCTGCGCGAGCGCCCGCGTGCCGGACCAGATCTTGTCCGCCATCAGCTCGTCGTAGATCTCTTCGCTGATGTCGGTCAGTTCCTGCACCGTGCGACCGGCCACAAAGGACAGTGCCCGCTCGCGGTGGGTTTTGATGTCCTCTTTGTTCTCCCGGCCGCCGAGCCGGAACTTCACCTGCTGCCAGACGAATCCGGCCAGATCGGCGGACGTGAAGAACTTGCGCGCGGCCAGGCCGCGGGCGAAGTAGAAGATCGACGCGCCCATCATCATGGTGTTGTCGACGTCGAAGAACGCGGCCGCTGTCAGGTCCGGCGGGGCAGGCGGCGCGGGCGGTTCGAGGGCTTCGGCGGACGCGGTCGCCATGGCGGCCTCGGCCGACGCCTCGCCCGCCAGCTCGGCCAGCCGTTCGAGCTCTTGACTCTTATCCTTGCCCCGCCAAACTGACACGCACACCGCCTCCGGAATCCCAGGTGCCTGTGCACAGCGTAGCGAGCGGCCCATCGCCCTGTCCCGGGTGTGGTGCCTCCCTCATCGACAGCGAGTCAGCCGATGGTTATCGGCGGTAATCCCGGAATGAGCGGCGGAATCGAAATCAGCGGCGGCTTCGGCGTGGTGGTCGTCGGCGGCAGCGTCCTCGTCGTCGGGGGAGGCGTGGCCACCACGGGCGGTGGTGTCCCGCCCGTGGGCGGCACGAGCGGTCCGGTCGGGGTCGCGGTGTCCACGCCGGACGACGGCGGCGCCGCCGAGCTCGGCGGCGGCGAACCGGCCGGCGCCGACGACGGCGGGGTGGACGTCATCGGTGGCACGACGGCGTCGGGGGAGCCGGGGTCGCGGACGCAATCACCGGCGGCCGGGACGGCGCCCAGGTCGTCGGACGAGCCCGTGGTGATCGTGTAGCAGACCAACCGCGAACCGAGATCCGTCGTGCGCGCCTGAACCTTGTCGAGCAGGACACGGGCCGCGGCGAACTTGTCGCGGGCCTCGGCGGGCGCGTACCCGACCTGGAGGCCGAGCCTGTCGGACTGCTGCCGCGCCCAGGTGCGGAGTTCGGTCAACCGGGTCTGGCCGCCCTGATCGGTGACGAGCGCCGTCAGCTGCGAGACACCGGCCCGCAGGTCGGTCTCGAAATCGGCGAGGCCGGTGAAGTACGCCGCGGTGGGCGCTTCCTGCCGGGTGAGTTCGTCGAGTTCGCCGACACGGTTCGCGGCGAACTCCAGATGCTTCTTCGCCTTGTCCCGCTCGTCGAACGTGAGCCCGAGCGCGGCCGATTCACCCGCTCGTTTGATGCCGTAGAGCGGATCGCCCGGCAAGGCGTCCTTGGACAGCAGCAGGGTGATGCCGCCCAGCGCGAGGACGAGGGCGACGGCGGCCGCGGCGAGATTGGCGACGGTGTGACCACGGCGCTTCGGCGGTGCTTCGGCTTCGGCGAGACGTCCGGCGATCTCGTCGCGGATCCGCTGCCGGGTCTCCGCGTCGGGAGCGCCGCCGGCACCCAGTTCGCGCAGGCCGCCGACGAGCGCGAGTTCGTGCGCGAACTCGTCGTCTCCCGGACTTTCGGTGCCGACAGTGCCGTCGACAAGGTCCGCGAAGCGGTCACCGTCCGCCCGCTCACGCGCGAACCATCCCGGCACGCCCACGGCGAAGTCTCCATCTGATCAGCCCGGTCCTGACCACCGGTCTGGCAGTGAAAACGAGCGGAGACGCCCAAGGGTTACGGCAAGGCCCGGTGGGAACCAAATATGGAACTTTAACGCAGTCCCGTGGGCAGAAGTTGTGCCAAACGGCGTACCGCTCGGTGCTGAAGGGCCTTGATGGCGCCTTCGTTGCGCTTCATGATCGCCGCCGTCTCGGCGACCGAAAGTCCCTGCATGAACCGCAGCACGATGCACTCGCGCTGGTCTTCGCCGAGTTCGGCGACGCAACGCAGCAGTTCGGCGCGGGTGGCGCGGCTGATCGCCTGCTGTTCGGGCCCGGCGACGGCCTGCACGCCGACGTTCCCGATCGGCGCCCCGTTCGGCTCGGCGACCTCGTCGGTGACGACCTCGAGGCGGAACCGGCTCGACTTCACGTGGTCGAGGATGATGTTGCGCGCGATCGTGACGAACCAGGCGCCGACATCACGCCCCTGGTAGCTCACCGAGGTGATGCGGCGAAGCGCGCGCAGGAAGGTCTCGCTGGTGACGTCCTCGGCGAGGTCCCGGTCGCCGAGGCGGAACAGGACGTAGCGGTAGACGACGTCGACGTAGCGGTCGTAGAGCCGTCCGAAGGCGGACGTGTCGCCGCCTTGCGCGGCGCTGACCAGCTCCCAAGCCTCGGCCTTCGCGGCTTCGGCGGCGGCGTCGTTCTCTTCGACCTTGGGCCGCGCGGACGGCGTGGCGGGGAAACCGCTCCGCCGGAGGATGTGGCCCGCCAGCATCGAGACGGGGTTCGGCGCGGGAAGAGTCACGCGGTACCTCCCGTTCCGGGCAGAGAAGACCGGCCCGCATGTCCCACCGCCGCGTGGGCCTGCAAGATCTGCACGTCCGGACTCCTTTTCTCACCATCGAGTGATCAACACCACTCGACGATGCCCAGCAGCATACGTGTAGTTACCGCGAAGTAGGTAGCGGTGCCGGGGTTACGGAACTGCGACGAAAGCGAGTGACACCCATGACGGTGGCCGAGATGACAAACTGGCAACGCCGTTCACTCCAGGGAAGAGGTTCGCAGTTGAGCGCGGAGCAAGTTGCCGATGCAAGTGTGCCCACCTTGCTCGCCGAGGCCGCCCGGCAGTGGCCCGGCAAGCTGGCCGTTCAGGAGACCGGCGGCGGGGTCACGCTGACCTGGGCGGAGCTCGACGACGCCGCCCACGCGCTGGCCCGCGCCCTGCTCGACGCGGGAATCGAGCGCGGCGACAGGGTGGCCTTGCGGCTGCCGACGTCGGCCGCCTTCGCCGTCTCGCTGTTCGGGGCGCTCCGGGCGGGCGCGGTGGTCGTCCCGATCTCGCCGCAGGCTCCGGTGGCGGAGCTGACCGGACTGCTGGAACACAGCGGCGCGCGGCTCGTCCTCGAACGCGAAGCGACCGAGGAACTCCCCGATGGAGTGACAAGCCTCTCACCGCCTGTTACCTCGGATGGAGCAGCCGAACCGGTCGACGCGGCCGGTGCCGGTGAGGACATCGCGGTCATCTCGTACACCTCCGGCACGACCGGCCCGCCGCGCGGCGTGATGCTGTCGCACCGGGCGCTGCTGGCGAACCTCGACCAGCTGAGCAGGATCGTCCCGACACCGCTCGTGCACGGCGACCGCGTACTCATCACCATCCCGTTGTTCCACGTCTACGGCCTGGGGCCCGGTCTGTTGCAGACCACGTCGGTCGGCGCGACGGCGATCCTGTCCGAACGGTTCCTCGCCGAACGGACCCTGGCCGACTGCGCCGAGTACCGGGTGACCTCGATCGCCGGAGTGCCCGCGATGTACGCCGAGTTCGCCGCGATGGACGCCGACGAGCTCGGCCAGGGCCTGTCCACCGTCCGGCGGATGACCTCGGGCGCGGCGCCGCTGCACCCCAAGATCCTCACCGCGCTCCGCGGCGCCACCGGGCTGGACGTCTACGAGGGCTACGGCCTCACCGAATGCGCGCCCGTGGTCACCACGACCCTGGTCACCGGCTACCCGAAGCCGGGTTCGGTCGGGCGGCCGCTGCCCGGCGTCGAACTCCGGCTGGTCGACAGCGACGGCGACGCCGAACCCGTCCCGCTGGACCCGGACGACCTCGGCGACGCCTTCGACGAGGACGGCGGCACCGGGCTGGTGTCGATCCGCGGCGCGAACCTGTTCTCCGGCTACTGGCCCGACGGTTCGCACGGTCCCGGCGAGGACGGCTGGTTCCGCACCGGCGACGTCGGCTACCTCGACACCGACGGCGACCTGCACCTGGTGGACCGTGCCAACGACCTGATCATCGTCAACGGCTTCAACGTCTTCCCGCACGAGGTCGAGAACGTGATCTCGATGCTGGACGAGGTCGTCGAGGCGGGTGTGGTCGGCGTCGTCGACGAGCGGACCGGCGAAGCGGTGAAGGCCGTCGTCGTCCCCGCGCCGGGCGCGTCGCTCTCGGAGCAGCAGGTCGTCGAGCACTGCGCGGAGCACCTGGCCGGGTACAAGGTGCCGCACACCGTCGAGTTCGCGGAGTCGCTGCCGCATTCGGCCACCGGGAAGCTCCGGCGTTTGCGCCTCAGGTAAGGATTGACGCATGGCGCACCACGTGACCGTCATGACCCGCACCGGTTGTCACCTGTGCGAGGTCGCGGAACAGGACATCGAGCGGATCTGCGGCGAGCTGGGCGTCGCCTGGTCGGCGCAGGACGTCGACAGCGACCCCGAGTGGCGGGCCGAATACGGCGACCGGGTGCCGGTGATCCTCGTCGACGACGCCGAGCACGGTTACTGGCGCGTCGAAGAGGACAGGCTCCGGAAAGCACTGGCGTAACACACTCGTAAGGGGCGATCGACCGACCTTCAGGCGGTTTCGCTCCGAAGATGGAGTCGTGGACGACGAACGCAGGCTCACCTTCGGCCAAGCCGCTCTGACCGGACTTCTGGCACTCGTGGCGGCCCTCGGCGTGGGGCATCTCGTCGCGGGCTTCGTCGGGTACACGGCCTCGCCGTTCGTCGCCGTCGCGAACTTCGTCATCGACCACAGCCCGCACGCGGTCGTCGCCTGGGCAGAGCAGACGCTTGAGACCTGGGACAAGGTCGTCCTCAAGATCGGCCTGGCCGTGGTGCTGGTGCTGTTCGCGCTGCTCGCCGGGCAGCTCTCGCGGAGCAAGCCGCTGCCGGGCCAGGTGCTCGTCGGCGTCCTCGGCGCGGCGGGCGTCGCCGCCGTCTACGTGCGCACCGATCTCGGGCAGGTCGCGCTGCTGGCGCCGGTCGCCGCGACGGTCGCCGGGCTCGCCGTCTTCACCCGGCTGCATCTGTTCTTCCGCCCGAAGGTGTTCTTCGACGACCGCGAAGGCGAGGGGCCGGACAGGCGGAAGGTGCTGGTCACCGGTGTCTCCGTCGCGGCGGGCGCCGGTGTCGCCGCGCTGGTCGGGCAGATCGCCGGGACCAGGAAGAACGCCGAAGAATCGCGCGCCGCCGTCGGCAGGCTGGTCCCGGCCAGGACCGCGCCGCCGGTCCCGCCCGACGCGGACTTCGTGAAGTTCGGCACCCCGCCCTACCTCACTCCTTCGAAGGATTTCTACCGGATCGACACGGCTCTCGTGGTCCCGCAGGTCCGGACCGAGGACTGGAGCCTCCAGATCCGCGGGATGGTCGACCGCGAGGTCACCTATCGGTATGACGACATCCGCTCGCGGCCGCTGATCGAACGCGATGTCACCCTGTGCTGCGTCTCCAACGAGGTCGGCGGTCCGTACATCTCCAACGCGCGCTGGATCGGCGTCGACCTGCGCGACCTGCTGCTCGAAGCGGGTGTGAAACCCGGCGCCGAGCAGATGTTCGCGACCAGCGTCGACGGCTGGACCTGCGGAACCCCGGTCGAAGCCGCCTTGGACCCCGCTCGCGGCGCGATGCTCGCGATCGGCATGGACGGCGAGCCGCTCCCGATCGAGCACGGCTTCCCCGCGCGGATCGTGATCCCCGGGCTGTACGGCTACGTGTCCGCCACGAAATGGGTGACCGAACTGGAGATCACCACGTGGGAGGAGCGACGGGCCTACTGGCTCGACCGCGGCTGGGGCCGCGAAGGACCGGTGAAGACGCAGTCGCGGATCGACGCGCCCGGCTCGGCGGTGAACGCGGGGAAGGTCGTGGTGTCCGGGACCGCGTGGGCGCAGCACACCGGCGTCGCGAAGGTGGAGGTCCGGGTCGACCAGGGGCCGTGGAAGGAGACCGTCCTGTCGGCGGAGACGTCGAAGGACACCTGGCGGATGTGGTGGACCGAGGTCCGGGTCGGCCCTGGTCAGCACGAGATCGCCGTCCGGGCGACGGATCAGTCGGGCTACACGCAGACGCAAGAGATCGCCGGAACGGTCCCGGATGGAGCCACGGGCTGGCACAAGGTGACGGTCAACGCGCGTTGATGCGGGCTTCGGTCACTGTCGTGAGCCGGGGCTTTCGCGTGACTGGCTGGACGACACGCGTGATCAGACGGACGACACGCGTGACTGACCGGACGACACGCTCACCCCCAGGGCTCGCCACGTGCCGTCCACCCCGTCACGCGTGTCGTCCACGCAATCACCCGTGTCGTCCATTTGAGCACGCGAGACCGTGCGACCGCAGGTGCCTGAGACTCGGTTGGCTCCACGAATCGCCAGTCACGACCCACGCGCCTGGGCACTGTGGGGTGCGTCATCCCCTCTACCTGTGACTTTGTGCCTGCGTTCACAAGTGGCTACCGTAGATACGTCGCCACCGGAGCGCCCGGCATCGAACCGGACTCAGCGCCGCGGGTCAAGAGCCGATTTCCAGGTTCGGGCGAATCATGTCGTCAGCAGGACCAGAGGAGCGGACAAGCGTGGTGTCGCAACGAGGCCGGCGCACCCGGGTGACACCGGACGCCGACAACGCGCCCACCGCGGAGATGCCCGCCGTCGAGGCCACCGCCGAGCCGGAAGCGGCCCGCGCGAAGTCGATCCCCGAGGCCGCCGTCGCCCGCCTCGCCGTCTATCTCCGTGTCCTCTCCGGGCTTGCCGAGCAGGGCGCGACGACGATCTCCAGCGAAGAGCTCTCGCAGGCCGCGGGCGTCAACTCCGCGAAACTGCGCAAGGACCTGTCCTACCTCGGCTCCTACGGAACCCGCGGCGTCGGCTACGACGTCCAGGTCCTGGTCAGTCAGATCGAGCGGATCCTCGGCCTGACCCGCAAGCACAAGGTCGCCGTGGTCGGGATCGGAAACCTCGGGCACGCGCTGGCCAACTACGGCGGGTTCCCCGGTCGCGGCTTCCCGGTCGAGGCGCTGTTCGACCTCGACCCGGATCTGGTCGGCGTCCCGGTGGGCGGTCTCCCGGTGTCGCATCTCGACGAGATCCCCAAAGTCTGCGCCGAACGGGAGATCTCCATCGGCGTCATCGCCACTCCGCCCACCGCCGCGCAGTCGGTCTGCGACCGGCTCGTCGCAGGTGGCGTGCAGTGCATCCTGAATTTCGCCCCGGTGGTGCTGCAGGTTCCGGCACATATCGAGGTGCGCAAGGTCGACCTCGCGGTCGAGTTGCAGATCCTGTCGTTCCACGTCGCTCGCCGCGCGGATCTGGCCGCTAATGGCAATGGCGGAGGAGACAGTGGCCCTGGGGGCGCCGAGAATGGCAGCGTGAACGGCCACGGCAATGGAATGGTGGTGCGCTGAAAATGAGCGTGTTGGCGGTCGGGCTCTCGCACCGCAGTGCCGAGTTGAACACCCTGGAACGCGTCGCGGTCCCCGCGACCGACGTGACCAAGGTGCTCCACGAACTTCAGCAGGCAGAGCACGTCAGCGAGGCGATCCTGGTCTCTACCTGCAACCGCATCGAGGTCTACGCCGTCGTCGAGACCTTCCACGGCGGCCTGAACGACGTCTCCGACGTGCTCGCCCGCCAGGCCGGGATGCGGCCCGCGGACCTCTACGACTCGCTGTACGTGCACTACGCGGGCGCCGCGATCGAGCATCTGTTCTCGGTCACCTCCGGGCTGGACTCGATGGTCGTCGGCGAGACGCAGATCCTCGGCCAGATCCGGTCCTCCTACGCCACCGCGCGTGAGGCGGGGACCGTCGGCCGCACGCTGCACGAGCTGATCCAGACCACGCTGCGCGTCGGCAAGCGCGTCCACTCCGAGACCGGCTTGGACAAGCTGGGCGCGTCGGTCGTGTCCGAAGGGCTGGCCGCCGCGGGCGACCTCGCCGGGAAGCACGCGCTGATCGTCGGTGCCGGTTCGATGGGCGCGCTCACCGCGTCCCACCTGCGTAAATCCGGGATCGGCGAGATCACCATCGCCAACCGCACCGAGGCGAGGGCCGCCCGTCTCGCCGCCGCGAGCGTGGAGCAGGGCGTGCCCGCGAAGGCCGTCCAGATGAGCGGGCTCGCGGCCGCTGTCGCCGAGGCGGACGTCGTCGTCTGCTGCACCGGCGCGAACGACGCGGTGTTCACCGTCGAACACGTCCCGGCCCGCGCCGGGCGGCCGCTGATCGTCTGCGACCTCGGCCTCCCGCGCGACGTCGACCACGACGTCGCCGAACTGGCCGACGTCACCGTCGTCGACCTCGAGACCATCCAGCGCCGCATGCGCGAAGCGGGCACCCCGACCACCGAACGCCAGACCGCGAAGGCCACCGGCATCGTGCTCGACGAGGTGCGCGAGTACCTCGCCGGTCAGCGCAGCGCCGAGGTCACCCCGACGGTCACGGCGCTGCGGCGCCGGGCGGCCGAGGTGGTCGACGCCGAGCTGCTGCGGCTGGACAACCGCCTGCCGGACCTCGAAGCCGGGGTCCGCGAGGAGGTCGGCCGCACGGTCCGCCGCGTGGTCGACAAGCTGCTGCACGCGCCGACGGTGCGGGTCAAGCAGCTGGCCGCCGAGACGGCCGACACCGATTACGCCAACGCGCTGCGTGAGCTGTTCTGCCTCGACCCGCAGGCACCCGCCGCGGTGGCGAGTCCCACCGCAACGAAAGACGAGTGATCATCCAGTGAGCAGAGTCATCCGCATCGGGACGCGCGGCAGCAAGCTCGCCCTCGCGCAGACCGGCACCATCGCCGACGCCCTGCGCGCCACCGGGGCCGAGGTCGAGCTCGTCACCGTGACGACCCCTGGCGACAAGTCGTCCGCGCCGATCCCGACGATCGGGGTCGGTGTCTTCACCTCCGCGCTGCGCGAAGCCTTGCTGCGCGAAGAAGTCGACGTCATCGTCCACTCCTACAAGGACTTGCCGACGAAGCCGGAGCCGGGCATCACGCTCGCCGCCGTGCCGCGCCGCGAGGACCCCCGTGACGCGCTGATCGCCCGCGACGGGCTCACTCTCGGTGAGCTCCCGCCGGGTTCGACCGTCGGCACCGGCTCGCCGCGACGCACCGCGCAACTGCGCGCGCTCGGTCTCGGTTTGGAAATCGTGCCGATCCGAGGCAATATCGACACCCGCATGCGCAAGGTGAGCGACGGAGAGCTCGACGCCGTCGTCCTGGCGCGTGCCGGACTGGCCAGGATCGGCCGGGCGGAGGAGATCACCGAGACCCTCGACCCGATCCAGATGCTGCCCGCTCCCGCGCAGGGTGCGCTGGCGGTGGAGTGCCGGACCGGTGACGTGGACATCGAGCACCTGCTCGGATCCACAGTGGACGATGAAGGCACCCGTGCCGTGGCGACCGCCGAGCGGGCGTTGCTCGCGGCGCTGGAAGCCGGGTGCAGCGCACCGGTCGGAGCGCTGGCGGAGATCGTCGAGGACCTGGACGCCGAAGGGCGGGTCGTCGAGCGGATCTCGTTGCGGGGCACCGCCGCCGTCGAAGGGGACGGGGACGCGGTCGACATGGTGCGCGCTTCCGCGCTCGCCGACAAGCACGAAGCCGAACAGCTCGGCCGGACACTGGCCGCCGAGCTGCTCGACCTGGGGGCGGGCGCGCTGTCCGGCCCCGCCCAGTGAGTCAGAACGTTGAAGGTAGGGCCGCGCTCGACTGCGGCCGCTCAAGAGGAGAACGCACAGATGACCCCCGCGCGTAAGACCACCGGGCGTGTCGCCTTCGTGGGCTCGGGCCCCGGTGACGCCGGTCTGCTGACCGTCCGCGCTCAGGAGCTGCTCGCCAAGGCCGAGGTCGTGGTGACCGACCCGGACGTCCCTTCGGGCGTCCTGGCCTTCACCGCCGAGGGCGCCGAAGTGCGCCCCGCCGTCGGCGAGGCCACCGAGGTCGCCAAGGACCTGGTGAACGAAGCCAAGGCAGGACGGCTGGTGCTCCGGCTGATCGCCGGTGACCCGCTGACCCAGCCCGCCGTCGTCGCCGAGGTGCAGGCCGTTTCCCGGACCAGCGCCGTGTTCGACATCATCCCGGGCGTCTCGCCCGGTGCCGCCGTCCCGGCGTACGCCGGTGTCGCGCTCGGCGGTACGCACACCGAGGTCGACGTCCGCGGCGACGTCGAATGGGCCGCATTGGCCGCCACCCCGGGCCCGATCGTGCTGCACGCGACGTCGGCGCACCTGGCCGAGGCCGCGTCCGCGCTGACCGAACACGGCCTGGCGCCGACCACCCCGGTCGCGGTGACGTCCAACGGCACCATCAACACCCAGCGCACCCTGGACACCACGCTGGCCACCGTCGCGAACGAAGCGGGCGAGCTCGTCGGCCCGCTCATCGTGACCATCGGCCAGGCCGTCGGCCAGCGCTCGAAGCTGTCGTGGTGGGAGTCGCGCGCGCTGTACGGCTGGAAGGTCCTGGTGCCGCGCACCAAGGAGCAGGCCGGTGAGATGGCGGAGCGGCTTCGCGGCCACGGAGCCACCTCGCACGAGGTCCCGACCATCTCGGTCGAGCCGCCGCGCAGCCCCGCCCAGATGGAGCGCTCGGTCAAGGGCCTCGTCGACGGCCGCTACCAGTGGATCGTCTTCACCTCGACCAACGCCGTCCGCGCGGTGTGGGAGAAGTTCGAGGAGTTCGGCCTCGACGCCCGCGCGTTCTCCGGCGTGAAGATCGCCTGCGTCGGTGAGTCGACCGCCGCGAAGGTGCGCTCGTTCGGCATCATCCCCGAGCTGATCCCGGAGGGCGAGCAGTCCTCGGAGGGCCTCCTCGCCGAGTTCCCGCCGTACGACGACGTCCTCGACCCGGTCGACCGCGTGCTGCTGCCGCGGGCGGACATCGCCACCGAGACCCTGTCGGCCGGCCTGCGTGAACGCGGCTGGGAGATCGACGACGTGACGGCGTACCGCACCGTCCGGGCGGCCCCGCCGCCAGCCGAGACCCGCGAGATGATCAAGACCGGCGGTTTCGACGCGGTCTGCTTCACCTCGTCCTCGACCGTGCGGAACCTCGTCGGCATCGCCGGCAAGCCGCACACCCGCACGCTGGTCGCGTGCATCGGCCCGAAGACCGCGGAAACCGCCGTGGAGTTCGGGCTGCGGGTCGACGTCCAGCCCGAAAAGGCCGACGTCCCGCACCTGGTCGACGCGCTCGCCGAGCACGCCGCCCGGCTCCGCGCCGAAGGTGCGCTTCCGCCGCCGCGCAAGGCGAAGCGGGCCCGTCGCTCCTGATTCGTGAAAAAGCCCCCTTCCCGCGGCTATGCGGGAAGGGGGCTTTTTCGTTCCTTAGTGAGAAGTTATCGCGCGCGTCGCGGCGGGGCGTAGCTTCGTGGCTTCGACAATCACTGGGGAGTGATCATGAATTCTCTCGCACGGGCCGCCACCGTCTTGGGTGTGCTGGCTCTTGGATCCGCCGCACTCGCCGGCACCGCGGCCGCGGCTTCCGTGTCTTTCGAGGTGTGCAGTCCGCTCGGCTGCGCGGCCCAGAGCGTCCGGGGCACCGTGGATCGCGGGGAGGTGCTCGCGACGTTGACCGACAATTCGCGGGTTTCGACGCTCGTCGCGCAGTTCATCGCGTACCCGCCGCCCCAGACCACCATCGCCGAAGTCGACGATGGGGTGTTCGAGGTCGTGGCCTGGGTGTCGAGCGATTGGAAGCAGTTGACGGTGAAGGCCTGCGCCGGCTTTTTCGACTGCAACAGCAAGACCATCATCCGGCTGTAAGGGACGCGACCCTCGCGTGTCGTCCGCCCGATCACGCGTGTCGTCCGCCCGATCACGCGTGCCGTCCGTCTGGTCACGTGAACCGCCCGACGTCGGTACCGAGGACACGGTCGGCTCAGCCGAGGAAACTCGACCTTCACACCGACCCAAGTACATGAAGGCCCCCTTC
>NZ_JBHXJK010000066.1:0-47409 GCF_042723255.1 Amycolatopsis thailandensis | reverse complement strand
GCCAACCCAGCCTGCAACACCATGAACAACGACGCACCCACAGACCGAGCCACCACCCCCAAACCACCCACCAACCCCGCATCCAACCCGAACCAGGTGACCGCACCGGAATACGAGGCCACGGCGGGCCGTGGACGGTCCAGCGGAATGGTCATCTCCTCCGGCAAGCCGGCGAGTCGCTCGGTCCAATAGGCCACCTGCCTGGCGAACAGACTGTCCACATCGGACTCATCGCCCAACAGAGAACGCTGCCAGAGCGTGTAATCGGCGTACTGCACAGGCAGTGGCGACCACTCGGGGGCGGTCTTCGCGCACCTCGCGGTATAGGCGTTGACGAGGTCACGCGCGAGCGGCCCCATCGACCAGCCGTCACCCGCGATGTGATGCACCAGCACCAGCAACACCGACGTCGACTCGCCAACCTCGAACAACGTCGTCCGGATCGGGATCTCCCCAGCCAGATCGAACTCGTACCGCGCCGCCGCTCCCAACGCTTCGACGAGTTCGGCCTCGCCGAGCCGCTCGAGACGCAACGTCAGCTCGATGTCCAGGATTCGCTGCCACGGGCGGCCATCCCGTTCGGGGAACACCGTCCGCAGCGATTCGTGGCGTCCGACGACGTCGTTCAGTGCCGCCTCGAGCGCGTCCCGGTTCAGGTCGCCGGTCAGGCGCAAGGCCAGTGGGATGTTGTAGGTCGCCGATGGCCCTTGGAACTTGTGCAGGAACCACAACCGCTGCTGCGCGAACGACAACGGCAGCACGTCGGGACGATCGTGGGCCACGAGTGGGGGCCGGGCGGCGGCGCCCATCGCCAGGCGGACGGCGAGACCCGCGGGTGTCGGCGTCTCGAACAGTGCCCGCACCGACAGCTCGACGCCCAGTGCGCCGCGGATCCGGCTGACCAGCCGGGTCGCGAGCAGCGAATGCCCACCGAGATCGAAGAAGTCGTCGTCGGCGGCCGCTGACGGGACTCCGAGGACCTCGGCGAACAGTCCGGCCAGAATCTCCTCGCGCGGCGTCGACGGCGTCCGCCCGGCCGACGCCGGAAGCTCAGGCGACGGCAGCGCCGCGCGGTCCAGTTTTCCGTTGGCGGTCAACGGAATCGCCTGGACGGACAGCACCACCGACGGCACCAGGTGGTCCGGGAGCCGCTCGCGCGCGAACCGCCGCAGCGCGCCGGCGTCCGATTCGTCGGAAACGACGTAGGCGACCAACCTGTCGTCACTCGCGATGACCACGGCCTGTGAGACGCCGGGATACGTGCGCAGCACGGCTTCGACCTCGGCAGGCTCGATCCGGAAGCCGCGCACCTTGACCTGGTCGTCGGCCCGGCCGACGAACTCGAGCCCTCCGCACCGGTCGCGCAGCACCACGTCACCCGTGCGGTACATCCGGGAGCCCGGCGCCCCGAATGGATCCGCCACGAACCGGCCCGCCGTCAGCCCGGGACGGCCCAGGTAGCCACGCGCGACACCGGCTCCCGCCACGTACAGCTCTCCGGCGACACCGGGCGGAACTGGCCGCAGGCCGGCGTCGAGCACGTAAGCCGCCAGATCCGGCAACGGCTCGCCGATCCGGCTGGCGGTCGCCGCCGCGGCCGAGACCCGATCCAGCTCCAGGTAGCTGACGTGCACGGTGGTTTCGGTGATCCCGTACATGTTGACCAGCAGCGGAGCCCGGTCCGGATGGCGCTCGTACCAGGCGGCGAGCCTGGACAGATCCAGCGCCTCCCCGCCGAACACGACCGTCCGCAGGGCGAGTGGCAACGGGGTCTCGCGGTCGGCCTCGATCAGCTGGTAGAACGCCGAGGGTGTCTGGTTGAGGACCGTGACGCGCTCGTCGGCGAGCAGCCGCACGAACCGTTCCGGTGAGCGGCTGACCTCGTGGGACACCACGACCACCGACCCGCCCCAGGCCAGCGCGCCCCACAGTTCCCAGACGGAGAAGTCGAACGACGCCGAGTGGAACAGGGTCCAGACGTCCTCGTGGCCGAACTCGAGCCATCGCCGCGTGGTCTCCAGCAGCCGCACGACGTTGTGGTGCGGCACCACCACACCCTTCGGCGCGCCGGTCGAGCCCGACGTGTAGATCACGTACGCGGCCTGCCCGGGGTCTCCCGGCACATGCGGGTCCGTGCCGGGGTACGTCTCCAGCGCCGCCCGCACGTCCGGTGCGTCGAGCACGATGGCCCCGGGAACCACCGTCGTCGAGGTCGTCAGGACCCGGCTCGGACCCGCGTCGTCGAGCAGGTAGGCGACGCGCTCGGCCGGATAGTCCGGGTCGACAGGCAGGTACGCGGCCCCGGCCTTGAGCACGCCCAGTATCGCGGCGACCAGTTCAGCCGACCTCGGTAGCAGCAGCGCGACCCGGTCCTCCCGGCCGACACCCTTGTCGAGCAGCAGCCGGGCCACGCGGTTGGCCCGTACGTTCAACTCCGCGTATGTCCACCGGGTGTCCCCCGACACAACCGCGACGGCGTCCGGGCGCTCCCCGACGCGTTTCTCGAACAGCTCCGGCAACAACGCGCCGACGGCGACGGGTTCCGGCGCGGCGAGCAACGCGGCCCGTTCGTCCGGAGCGAAGATGTCGGCGTCGCCGATCGTGGCGGCCGGATCGGCGACGACCGCCCGCAGCAGCCGCTCCCAGCGGGCCACCAGCGTCGTGACCGTCTCGGCGTCGAAGATGTCGGTGGCGTACTCGACCATGACCGACACCCCGGCGGGCTCACCGCTTCCCTCGGTGACCTGCTCGGTGACGCTGAAGAACAGGTCGAACCGCGAAGTCCCGGTGGACCCGACGTCGAGGCTCGCGGTGAGGCCCGGCAGCTCGAACCGGCCCCGCTCGTTGTTCTGCAGCGCCAGCGCCACCTGGAACAGTGGGTGGTGCGCGGTGGACCGCTGGGGGTTGAGCAGCTCCACCAGGTACTCGAACGGGACGTCCTGGTGGGCATACGCCGCAAGGCTCGTCTCGCGAACCCTGGCCAGCAGCTCGGCGAACGACGGATCGCCCGAGGTGTCCGCGCGCAGCACCAGGGTGTTGACGAAGAAGCCGACGAGGTCGTCGAGCGCGTCGTCGGTCCGGCCCGCCACCGGGGCGCCGAGCGGGATGTCCGTCCCCGCGCCGAGCCGGGTGAGCAACGCGGCCAGCGCGGCTTGCAGCACCATGAACACCGTGGCGTCGCCGGTGCGGGCGAGGTCGACGAGCTGCCGGTGCAGCCCGGCGTCCAGCGTGAAGCGGGCCAGGTCACCCGCGTAGGACGACACCGCGGGCCGCGGCCGGTCGAGCGGGAGGTCGAGTTGCTCGGGCAGCCCCGCCAGCCGCTCCGTCCAGTAAGCGACTTGGTCGGCGAGGAGGTGTCCACGCTCGTCGAGCAGGTTCCGCTGCCACAGGGTGTAGTCGGCGTACTGCACCGGCAAGGCCGTCCACTGTGGACGTCCGCCCGCCTGACGGGCGGCATAAGCGGTGGTGAGGTCCCGCGCCAGCGGTCCGACGGACCAGCCGTCGGCCGCGATGTGATGCAGCACCACGACCAGTACCGATTCGCCCATGCCGAGGGTGCAGAGCCGGACCCGGACCGGGATCTCAGTGGCCAGGTCGAAACCGCGGACCGCCGTCTGCGCCACCGCGTCGTCGACCGTGTCTGGTGTGGACTGGACGACGTCGAAATCGAGGATCGCGCTTCCGGTGTCGAGGATCTTCTGGTGCGGACTGCCGTCCACGGCCGGGAAGACCGTACGCAGGCTTTCGTGCCGTTCGACGATGTCTTCCAGCGCCCGCCGGAGCACCGCCGGATCCACCTCGCCGGTCAGTCGCAGCACGAGCGGGATGTTGTAGGTGGCGGACGGCCCTTCCAGCTCGTAGAGGAACCAGAGCCGCTGCTGCGCGAACGACAGCGGCACACTCTCCGGCCGCGGCATCGGCCCCAGCGCCGCCCGGCTGCGGCCCGGATCGCCGAGTCGTTCGGCGAGGCTGGCCACACTCGACGCGTCGAACAGCGCACGCACCGGGAGCTCGGTGTCGAGCACGCTCCGGATCCGGCTCACCAGCCGGGTCGCGAGCAGCGAATGCCCACCCAGATCGAAGAAGCCGTCGTCGACGTTCACCGACGCGAGGCCGAGGATCTCCGCGAACAGCCCGCACAGCAGCTCTTCCCGCGCGGTAACCGGCGGGCGTGCCCCCACCGGAGCGTGCTCGGGCATGGGAAGCCGAGTCGCGGCTGTCGTCACGACAGCGTCCGACGTCAGATACGTGGGCAATTCCGCTCGAAGAGCTTCGAGCGCGGCGTCACCTTCGACGACCACATACGAGGCCATTCGCCCGTTTTCCCTGGGCACGCAGACAGCCTGCGTGACACCGGGACGGCGACGCAGCCATTCCGCGGCCATGTCGAGCTGTTCCCGGCCGACCCGGTCACCGGCCCCGGCCTGCCGTACGACCGTCCGCCGAGGCCTCGGCACCAGGCCCCGCAGCACCACCGGGAGTTCCCCGGACACGGCACGTTCCCGCAGCGCGGCCGGGTCGACGTCGACCGGCGCGACCAGCGTATCGGCCACCCCCAGCGCGCGGTCGAACAAAGCCAGCCCGCGTTCCTCGGTCATCGCCGTGATGCCGGACCTGTTCAGCTGCACCAGATCCGTCTCGGTGAGACCGCCGTCGACCACGGTGCGCCAGAGCCCCCATGCCAGGGAGACCGCCGGCAGGCCGAGTGCCCGGCGATGGCTCGCCAGCGCGTCGAGGAAGGTGTTCGCCGCCGCGTAGCCCGCCTGGCCCGCGTTGCCGATGAGCCCGGAGAACGAGGAGAACAGCACGAACGCCGCCAGATCGCGGTGCGCGGTGAGTTCGTGCAGATACCAGCCCGCGTCGACCTTCGGGCCGAACACACCCGCGAGCCGGTCCGGCGTGATGTCGGCCAGCGGCGCGTCGTCGATGAGACCGGCCGTGTGGACGACGGCGGCCAGGTCGGGGATCGACGCCAGCACCTCGGCCAGCGCGGCGCGGTCGGATACGTCGCACGCGACGATCCGCACCTCCGCGCCCAAACCGGCGAGTTCGCCCCGAAGCGTTTCCGCGCCCGCGGCCGCGGGCCCCCGCCTGCTCACCAGGACAAGCTTCTGCACGCCGTGCCACTCGACGAGGCGACGTGCCACCAGCGAGCCGAGCGCACCCGTACCGCCGGTGACGAAAACCGTTCCCTTCGAAGGGAAAACGAAGCTTTCCTGCTCGCTTGCCTTGGTCACGCGCGGGACGTACCGGCGCCCGGCGCGGACGGCGAGCTGCGGCTCGTCCCGGTCCAGCGCGACCGCGACCGCTCCGCGGACGTCGTCGGCCCCTGCCTGCTGGTCGACGTCGACCAGCAGGAACCGGCCCGGATACTCCGAGGCCGCCGAGCGCAGCAGCCCCCACAACGGAGACATCGCCAGGTCCTCCACCGCGCCATCGCCGGCGGCGACGGCCTCCCGCGTCACCACGACGAGCCGTCCGTGCTCGCCGGTGCTGGTTTCCTGCGCCAGCCGCAACACCGACCGGGCGGCGTCGTGCGCTCGGCCGACCACGTCGTCGTCCCGGTCACCGACGCAGGGCAGGACCGTCACCGGTGAGTTCTCGTCCGAGCCGAGGCTCCACGGGTCATCGCCGAGAATCCGCCACCGGCCAGGTTCGGGAGCCTCGCCGGACAGGGGCATCCAGCCGAGCCGGAACAACGACCCGCCGTCTCCAGGACGTGGTCCGGAGCGCTGGACGACCGAGTCGACGGTCAGCACGGGCGTGCCGAACTCGTCGGTGACCAGCAGCGCAGCGGCTCCGTCCACAAAGGATACCCGCGCGCGAGCGGCGGCGGCGCCCGCCGCAAGCAGGTCAACGCCGGTGAAGGTGACCGGCGCGCCGAATCGCCGCAGCACCGGGTCGAGCAGCATCGGGTGCAGGGCGAACGCGTCCGCCGGCTGGTCCTCGGCCAACTCGACGAGGTCACCCTTGTCGTCGCCCGGTTCTGGGACGGCAGCGCGGCCGGTGCCCGCGCTGAGTACGCCGGAAGCGTGCCGGGTCCAGCCGGACTCCCGCCGAGCGTGCACGGCGATGGTCCACCTGCCCTCACCGTCCGGGGCCACCGCGACGTGGAGTTCGACCGGATGGCCCGCGCCGACGGCGAGCGGTGCCTCGACCGTAAGCTCGTCGACCCGGTCGCAGCCGGCCCTGTCCCCGGCGACGATCGCCAGTTCCAGCAGGATCGCGCTGCCGTCGCAGTCGGCCAGCCAGGGGTGTTCTCCCGCCGAGAGCCGCCCGGTCATCGTCCACCCCTCGCCGTCCGGGCGCGGGATGACCGCTTCGAGCAGCGGGTGTCCGTCGGTGTGGCGCCCGGCCGCCTTCGGCGCGGGTTTCGTCCAGAACGAGCGGTGCTGGAAGGCATAGGTCGGCAAGTCCACCGCCCGCGCGCCCGGCACCAGCGCGGACCAGCCGACGGCGCCGCCCGCGACGTGCAGGCCGGCGGCGGCGGACAGGAACTGCCGCAGAGATCCGTGGTCCCGGCGCAGTGTGCCGGTGATGGTGGCCTCTACCCCGGCCGAGCCGGCGATGTCCCGGACGGCGTTGCCGAGCACCAGATGGGCGGACGGTTCGACGAACACGTCGTATCCGGCGGCGAGCAGCAGCCGGACGGCCGGATCGAACCGGACCGGTGCGCGCATGTTGCGGTACCAGTACTCGGCGTCGAGCGTGGTGCCGTCCACCGCGGCGACGTCCACTGTGGAATAGAAGGGGATTTTCGCGGTCCGCGGGGCGATACCCGCCAGCGCCTCCATCAAGGGCTCGTACAGCACTTCCACCCGTGGCGAGTGCGAGGCGTATGCGGCGGAGAAGGTCCGGAAGTCGATCCCGTCGCGGGTGCATCGCGCGGCGAGTTCCTCCAACGCCGGGACGTCACCGGTGATGACCGTCGACTCCGGCCCGTTCATCACCGCGACCCACAACCGGTCCGGCCACTGCCGTAGCAAGGCTTCGACCCGGTCCGCGGACAACGGCAGCCAAAGCCCGCCGCCCTTGCCCGCCAGCCGCGAAGCGATCTTGCTGCGCAGCGCCACCACCTTCGCGCCGTCCTCGAGGCTGAGCGCGCCCGCCACACACGCGGCGGCGATCTCGCCCTGGGAATGCCCGAGCACCGCGGCCGGCCGCACCCCGACGGATATCCACAACTCGGCGAGTCCGAGCATGACCGCCCACAGCACGGGCTGGACGACGTCCACCCGGTCCAGGGATTCGGCGTCCTCGGCCAGAACGTCGAGCAGCGACCAGTCCACGAACGACTCCAGCGCGGCGGCGCACTCCTCGATCCGCGCGGCGAACACCGGCGACGACGCGAGCAGTTCCTTCGCCATGCCGACCCACTGCGCACCCTGGCCGGGGAAGACGAAGACGGTCTTGCCGACGTCGCGGGCGAGGCCGGTCACCACGTTCACGCCGGTTTCACCCTCGGCCAGCGACCGCAACCCGGCGCGCAGCTCCGCCGTGTCCGCACCGAGCACGACCGCCCGGTGCTCGAACGACGACCGGTGCTCCGCGAGTGAGAAGGCCGTGTCCCGCGCGGGGTGTGCGGCGACCGACTCCTGAAGCCGGTTCGCCTGTGCCCGCAAGGCTTCCGCGGTCTTTGCCGACACCGGCCACGCCAGCGCCAGCGGTGGTTCGACCGGCGCGGCGGGCACCGGCGTCTCAGCGGGTGCCTCTTCCAGGATCACGTGGGCGTTCGTGCCGCTGATGCCGAACGACGACACCGCGGCGCGGCGCGGCCGGTCGGTGCCCTCCCACACGCGGCCGGACTCGAGCACCCGGACGCCGCCGGAGGCCCAGTCGACATAATCCGAGGGCGCGTCGACGTGCAGCGTCTTCGGCAGCCACCGGTTCCGCAGCGCCTGGACCATCTTGAGCACGCCGGCCACACCCGCGGCCGCCTGCGTATGCCCGAGGTTGGACTTGACCGACCCGAGCCAGAGCGGGCTTTCCGGCGCCCGCCCACGGCCGTAGGTCGCGAGCAGCGCCTGCGCCTCGATCGGGTCACCCAGCCGGGTGCCGGTGCCGTGGCCCTCCACGACGTCGACGTCACCGGTGTCCAGCCCCGCGTCGGACAGCGCGGCGCGGATCACCCGCTCCTGCGCGGGGCCATGCGGCGCGGCGAGGCCGTTGCTCGCGCCGTCGGAGTTGACCGCGCTGCCGCGGATCACCGCCAGCACCGGATGTCCCGCGGCACGGGCCCGGGAAAGCGGCTCCAGCACCAGCATTCCGGCGCCCTCCGCGAATCCGGCGCCGTCGGCCGCCGCGGCGTAGGCCTTGCACCGGCCGTCCTCGGAAAGCACCTGCTGCCGGGACATTTCGATCAGGTTGTTCGGCGTCGACATGACCGTCGACCCGCCGGCGAGCGCGACCGAACACTCCCCCTGCCGCAGCGAGCGGACCGCGAGGTGCAGTGCCACCAATGAGGAGGAGCACGCGGTGTCGACGGTGAGCGCGGGACCTTCCAGCCCGAGCAGGTAGGACACCCTGCCGGACACGACGCTCAGTGCGTTTCCGGTCAGCACCTGCCCCTCGAGCTCTTCGGGGATCTCGCGCGGCGCGTAGTCGCCGATGCTCGCACCGACGAACACTCCGGTCTGCGTGCCGCGCAGCTCGCCGGGCCGGATCCCGGCGGTTTCCAGTGCCTCCCAGGCGGTTTCCAGCACCAGCCGCTGCTGCGGGTCCATCGCCGCGGCTTCCAGCGGGCTGATCCCGAAGAACGCCGCGTCGAACTCGTCGGCGGCGTCGAGGAAACCACCACCGCGCGCGTGGCACCGGCCCGGCTCGTAGGGGTCGGGGTGGTACAGCTCGTCGAGGTCCCAGCCACGCCCGGAGGGCATGCCGGTGATCACGTCCCGTTCCTCCGCGACGATCCGCCAAAGGTCCCGCACGTTCGCGACGCCACCGGGATAGCGGCAGCCGGTGCCGACGATCGCGATCGGTTCCCTGGCCCCGGCGGTCAACTCCCGGTTGCGCCCGCGAAGTCGTTGGTTCTCCTTCAGGGCGGCCCGGAGGCCGTCGACCAGCTGGTCGGCAGACGCGGTCATGGGCGGCAAGCTCCCTCAGTCGGAAAGTTCGGTGTCCAGCGCCATGCGCACCAGGCTCATGGCGTCCATCCCGGCGATCGGGTCGTCGGCCCCGGCCGCCGGTGCGGGTTCGGGCTCCGGAGCGATCGACCGCCACAGGTACCGCACCACCGCGGCCGGGGACGGATGGTCGAAAACGAGCGTCGCGGGCAAGGGAAGGCCGGTCGCGACGGTCAGCCTGCCCCGCAGCTGGACCGCGGCCAGCGAACCGAACCCGAGATCCTTGAACGCCGCGTCGAGTGGGACCCGGGCGGGGTCGTCGCGGCCGAGCACGACGGCGGTGTGCACGCGCACCAGCTTGGTCAGCTCCAGATCGAGGTCGTCGGGGGACAAGGACCGCAGGCTTGTCCCCGGATCGGCGCCCATCGGGGACTCGACCGCCGCCTCACCGGTGAACCCGCGCAACGGCGCGGGCAGCCACTCCCCCGCACGCAGGCGCGCGGGATCGAGCGCGATCGGGGCAAGGAAGGCCTCGCCCGAGGCCACCGCCGTGTCGAACAACCTGAGCGCGCGGGCCGGGGGCAGCGGGCTGATGCCCCACCGGCCGAGCCGCTCCAGGTCGGTGTCGGTCAGGTGCCCGGTCGTCGCGCTTTCCGTCGCCCACAGGCCCCATGCCAACGATGTCGCGGGCAGACCGCGGGCGTGCCGGTGCCGGGCCAGCGCGTCCAGGAACGCGTTGCCCGCCGCGTAGTTCGCCATGCCTTCGTGGCCGAGCAAGCCGGCTGTCGACGAGAACAGCACGAAAGCGGCGAGGTCGAGCCCCGCGGTCAGCTCGTGGAGATGCCAGGCGCCGTCGACCTTCGGCGCGAGCACCGGGTCGAGCCGCTCGTGTGTCAGCTCCGGCACCAGCGCGTTGTCGAGTGCCCCTGCCGCGTGCACGACGGCGCTCAGCGGCCGGTCCTTGGGGACGCCGTCGAGTACGGCGGCCAACCGGACCCGATCCGCGACATCACAAGCCTCGACTCGGACCTCGGCACCGAGCCCGGCGAGTTCGCCGCACAACGCGGCGGCGCCTTCCGTCGCCATGCCTCGCCTGCTGGTCAGCACGAGTCGCCGGACACCGTGCACGGTGACGAGGTGGCGTGCCAGCAGTGCGCCGAGCGTTCCGGTACCGCCGGTGACCAGCACCGTGCCGGTACCGAACGACGGACGGTCGCTCGCCGAGGGGATCACCGTTGCCAAGCGGGGTACGAGAATCCGCTCGTCGCGCAGGGCGAGCTGAGGTTCTCCGGTAGCCAGCGCGCGGCCCAGTTCCGCGGACGTCACCTCGCCCTCGGTGTCGACGAGGACGAGCAGGCCGGGGAACTCCGACTGAGCCGACCGCACCAGGCCCCACACCGGTGCCTGTGCGGGATCCACCTCCTCGTCCGCGGTGGCGACGGCGCCGCTGGTCAGCACGACCAGCTTGCCCGGCCCCTCGCCGGAAACCTTCTCCCGGACGAGTTCCAGCACCCGGCGGGCTTCCACGTGCGCTGTCCCCACCACCGACTCGCCGCCGCGCCCGACCCGGATCACGACGTCGTCGCCGAGGTCGCGGGATGCCGGAACGGGCACCTCTGTCCAGTCGAGCCGGAAGAGCGATCCTGGGTTCTTCACCGGCCCGTCGCGCCAGAACCGACGGCGCTGGAAGGCGTAGGTGGGTAGCTCGATCCGGTTCCCTCCGGGGAACACGGTGGCCGGATCGAGCGAGGCACCGCCGAGCAGCAGGTGCCCGAGCGCCTCGGTCACCGCCACGCGGTCGCGCCGCAGGACGGGTGCGCACGCCACGTCCGGCAGCATCGTGGTGAGTGTGCCGTCCGGGCCGAGTTCGAGGAACGTCGTGACCCCGCGCTCGCCGAGTGTCGCGACCGCGTCGGCGAAGCGCACCGGCAGGCGGAGCTGGTCGGCCCAGTATTCCGGCGAGGACAGCTGTTCGGACGTCGCAATCCGGCCGGTCACCGTCGAGACGACCGGGATTTCGGGCTCGTGAAAGGACAGTCCCTTGAGGACATCGAGAAGAGCGTCCCTCGCACTGTCCATATGAGACGAATGGAATGCGTGACTGACCCGGAGCCGCTTGATGTCCCGGCCCTGCGCGGCGAAGTACTCGCCCAGCAGGCCGATCGCGGCATCGTCACCCGAGACGACCACCGACGCCGGTCCGTTCACGGCCGCCAGGAACAGCTGTCCGGGGGCCACCGCGTCGATGACGGCCAGCACCTCGTCCTCACCCGCGCGAACGGCGGCCATCGCACCGCCGGAGGAGGCCGCCTGCATCAGCCGTCCGCGGGCCGCGACCAGTGCGCACGCGTCCTGCAGAGTGAACACCCCAGCAACGTGTGCCGCGGTGATTTCCCCTATCGAATGCCCGGCCAGCGCGGCCGGCTTCGCGCCGTAGTGCTCCAGCAACCGGAACAACGCCGTCTCCAGCGCGAACAACGCGGGCTGGGCGAATTCCGTGCGGTCGAGCAGTTCGGCGTCGGAAAGGGCTTCGCGCAGCGGCTTCGGCAGCAGACCGTCCAGCTGCGCGCACACCTCGTCGAACACCGCCGCGAACACCGGGGAACCCTGCGCGAGTTCCCGGCCCATGTCCGGGTACTGCGCGCCCTGACCGGTGAACAAGAAGGCGAGGCCACCATCAGCTCGCCGCTGAGGTGGTTCGTCGCCGGACTCCACCGCGGCGAGCGCCGCGAGCAACTCCTCGCGATCCGCGCCGGTGACGACGGCTCCGCAGGCGAGCCGGGCCCGGGTGGTCGCGAGCGACAAGCCCACGTCGGCGATGCCCGCGTCCAGGTTCCCGGCGACAAACTCGCGCAGCCGTTTCGCCTGCGCCCGCAGGGCTTCCGGGGTCGCGGCCGAAACCGGCCACGGCACCCGGATGTGCTCGCCGGTCCCCCGCCGGTGTTCGTCGTCGCCCTCTTCGAGAATAAGATGCGCGTTGGTCCCGCTGATCCCGAACGACGACACACCCGCGCGGCGCGAACGCCCGAAGTCCCAGTCACGGCTCTCGGTCAGCAGGCGGAGCCCGCCTGGCGACCAGTCCACATGGGGCGATGGGGCGTCGACGTGCAGGGTCGCCGGGAGCTCCCGGTGCCGCAACGCCTGGACCATCTTGATCACCCCGGCCACTCCGGCCGCGGCCTGTGTGTGGCCGAGGTTGGACTTCAGCGATCCGAGCCACACCGGCTCCTCCTGGCGATGGGCGCGTCCGTAAGTGGCCAGCAGCGCCCGCACCTCGACCGGGTCACCGAGCGCGGTGCCGGTGCCGTGTCCTTCGACGGCGTCGATGTCGGCCGCGCCGAGCCCGGCGTCGGCCAGCGCGCCGGTGATCACGCGCTGTTGGGCGAGGCCGTTGGGCGCGGTGAGGCCGTTGCTCGCACCGTCGGAGTTGATCGCCGAGCCGCAGATCACCGCGAGTACCCGGTGCCCGTGCCTTCGCGCGTCCGACAGCCGTTCGACCAGCAGCATCCCGGCGCCCTCGGCCCAGCTGGTGCCGTCCGCGGCCGCGGCGTAGGCCTTCGACCGACCGTCCGGGGCGAGCCCGCGCTGCCTGCTGAACTCGACGAAGATCCCCGGTGTCGGCATCACCGTCACCCCGCCCGCGAGCGCGAGGTCGCATTCACCTGACCGGAGCGCGCGCACGGCCAGATGCGTCGCCACCAGCGACGACGAGCAGGCCGTGTCGACGGTGAGCGTCGGCCCCTCCAGGCCGAAGGTGTAGGCCAGCCTGCCGGACAGGACACCTGCCGCGGTGCCGGTCAGCAGGTAGCCCGAATCATCTTGTCCGCCTTCGTGCAGCCGCGGTCCGTAGTCTCCGGCACCGGCGCCGACGAAAACTCCGACCGGCTTGCCACGCAGCGAACGCGGGTCGACACCCGCGTGTTCGAAGGCCTCCCACGAGGTTTCCAGCAGGACGCGCTGCTGCGGGTCCATCGCCATCGCCTCGCGCGGGGCGATGCCGAAGAACTCCGGGTCGAACCCCGCGACGTCGTCGAGGAACCCGCCGGACCGGGTGTAGCTGCTGCCCGGCCGGTCGGGATCGGGGTCGTACAGCGCGGCGAGGTCCCAGCCGCGGTCTTCGGGGAACGGCCCGATCACGTCCCTGCCGAGCCGCACCAGATCCCACAACTGGTCCGGCGAGGCGACCCCGCCCGGCAGACGGCAGGCCATCCCGACGATCGCGACGGCCTCGTCGTCGCCGGCCGGGCGGGTACGAGTGGCTTCCACCTGTCGGGGTTCGCCAAGCGATGCGGCAAGAAGTTCCGGCGTCGGATGGTCGAACACGGCCGCGGGTGACAGCAGCCGTCCGAGCGTGCCGCTCAGCCGCGCCGCGAGGTCGGCGATCGAGACCGAGTCGAAGCCGAGTGCTTTGAACGTCAGCGCCGGATCGACGGCCGCCGGATCGGGATGGCCGAGCACGGCCGCGGCGGTGGCGCGGACCATGCCCAACGAGTCGGTGGCGGGCACCGGCTCGGACACTGTCGCGCTGGTGCCGAGCCAGTGCCGTCGGCGCTGGAAAGCATAGGCGGGCAAGGGAATCCGGCGGGCATCAGACCAGCCGAGCCCGGCGGGCCAATCGACGTCGGCCCCGCGGACTTGGAGTTCGGCCAGCGACGTCAGCAGGCGACGCCGTCCCCCCTCACCACGCCGCAGCGTGCCGGTGACCGCGGCCGGGGCACCGCCGGCGCAGGTCTGCTGGACCGCCATGGTCAGCACCGGGTGCGCGCTGACCTCTACGAACGTCCGGAACCCGTGCGCGGCCAGCAGTTCGGTAGCCGGGCGCAGCAGCACCGGCTGCCGGAGGTTGCGGAACCAGTACGCGGCGTCCAACTCGGAGGTGTCGAGCACGCTACCAGTGACAGTGGAGTAGAACGGGAGCTCCGACGGCCTCGGCCGCACGTCGACGAGTTCGCGTAACAGCCGGTCGCGCAGGCCCTCGACGGCTTCGGTGTGCGACGCGTACCCGACCGGGATCAGCCGGGCGCGAACACCACGTTCGGTGCATGCGTCCACGAACCGGCGGACTTCGTCGGACGGCCCGGCGACCACGGTCGAAGACGGCCCGTTCTCGGCGGCGACCGTGACCGACCCGGGCACCGCGGCCACGACCTCCGCGGCGGACAGGTCGACCCCGGCCATCGCGCCGGTCCCATCGATCGCGGCCAGCGCCCGTGACCGCAGTGCCACGATCTTCGCGGAGTCCTCCATCGACAGCGCGCCCGCGACGTACGCCGCGGCGATCTCGCCCTGCGAGTGGCCGACGACGGCCTCGGGACGCACCCCGAACGCGCGCCACTGCGCCGCCAGCCCGATCATCATCGCCCACAGCGCGGGCTGGACCACCTCGACGCGGTCGAGCGCGGTTTCGCCACCCCTCAGCACCTCCGTGAGCGACCAGTCCACAAAGGACTCCAGCGCCGTCGCGCAGCGGGCGATCTCCTCGGCGAACACCGGCGAGGTGTCCAGCAGTTCGGCGGCCATCCCCGGCCACTGGGAACCTTGACCGGGAAAGACGAACGCCGTCCGCCCGACGTCGCCCGCCACCCCGCCGACCACCGACGGATGCGGCTCGCCCCTCTCGACGGACTCGAGCGCGTTCTCGAACCCGGCCCTGTCCTCCGCGATCAGCACCGCGCGCACCGGCAGCGGGGTCCGGGTGGTGGCCAGTGAAAATCCGACGTCGCGCAGGTCGTCGATCTCCGCCTCGCGCAGTCGCCCGGCTTGGGCCCGCAGTGCCTCGACAGAAGCGGCCGACACCGCCCAGGGCACGGGACCGGCGGGCGCGCGCGGCGGTACGCCCGGCACCGGATCGGACACGAAATCGGACAGAACGACGTGGCAGTTCGTTCCGCCGACGCCGAACGAGCTGACCCCGGCGACGCGCTTGCCATCGGTCCCGGCCCACTCGGCCGTCTCGGTGCAGACCCGCAGGTTCAGCTCGTCAAGCGGGATCCTCGGGTTCGGGGTGGTGAAATGAAGGCTGGGCACCAGCCTCCGGTTCTTCAGGCACAGCACCGTCTTCAGCAGCCCGGCAATCCCGGCCGCGGCCTCCAGATGCCCGATGTTGGTCTTGACCGAGCCGACGCGCAGCGGCGGCCCGTGACGGCCGCGGGCCCCGCCGAGCGCCGCTGCCTCGATCGGGTCACCGACCTTCGTCCCGGTTCCGTGCAGCTCCACGTACCCCGCGACAGACGGGTCCAGCCCCGCCCGCTCGTAGGCGAGCCGCAGTACCTCCTGTTGCGCAGCGCCGTTCGGGACGGCGAAAGCGTCCCCGCCGCCGTCGTTGTTGACGGCACTGCCACGCAGCAGGCAGTACACCCGATCACCGTCGGCGAGTGCGCGCGAAAGCGGCTTGAGCAGCACGAGTCCGCCTCCCTCGCCGCGGACGAAGCCGTCAGCGGCCGCGTCGAAGGTGCGGCACCGGCCACCCGGCGACAACGCGCCGAAGCGAGCGGCGGCGAAAGCGTTCTCCGGCAGGAGGTTCAGCTGGACACCGCCGGCGAGCGCGAGGCCGCATTCGCCGCGCCGGAGGCTTTCGGCGGCCAGGTGCACGGCGACCAGCGAGGACGACTGCCCGGCGTCCACGGTGTAGCTGGGGCCGGAAAGGCGGAGAAAGTAGGAGAGCCGGTTGGCTATCGCGCCACGCTGGTTACCGGTGAAGGTGTGCGCGGTCCTGGCCGCGGCGCCGAGCCGGTCGAGCAGGACGGCGTAGTCGCCGGAGGCCGCGCCGACGAAGACCCCGGTGCCGTCACGTCGTGCGGCGGCGCAGGCGCCCGCGTCCTCCAGCGCCTCCCAGCCGAGCTCGAGCGCGAGCCGCTGCTGCGGGTCCATCGCGGCAGCCTCACGCGGGGAGATACCGAAGAAGCCGGCGTCGAACTCGTCGATCCGGTCGAGATAGGCACCGTGACGAACCGCGCTCGCCTGCTCGGCGGTCAACCCGGCTCCGGCGAGCGAGCTCTCGGGAAACCGCTCCTCCGGCGGCGAGGAAACCGCGTCCACGCCCGTAAGGAGCAATCGCCAGAATTCACCTGGCTCGCGCGCAGCGGGAAATCGACAGGAAATGCCGACAACGGCGATCGGATCGTCGTTGTGACCACTCATCCGCATCGGGCCGGACAACTCATGGAACGCATGAATGACATTCCTTCCCCCGCACACCTCCGACAAAAGGAGAATGCCGGAAACGGCGCACTACAAACAAAGTCCAGTCATGGAACCCCCAGCGGACGTCTCTGCCGACGTCGGCCCGAACGCCGCCCCATACGGCCTCGATCACACCGTACCAGCCGCTTCGCCGGGCAAGCAAACCTTTACCTGGCAGCGGGAAACTTCCCCACCACGGCTGATCGCCTCGACGGTAAGCACGGGATGTGGATCAAGACAAGCCCTCCACGCGGGTTTCATCCGGTCAGCCCAGCGTCCGCTTCGAGACACGGCACGAGAACCCGCGACACCGTACGAATTGCGACGCAATAGAAGAATTGGTTGTGCGGTTTCCGTAGCTCGACGGCCTGCCGAGTCTTCGCTACACTCGCCGCCGTGTCATATTCGTGATTGGGGGCCGGTCGTGCGTGGGAAAGACCGCGATTACAAACTCGATGCCATTCCGGGCTCCTGGGGTGGCCTCGGGCACATCGTGCGACTGTGGCGGGATCCGCTGGGCTTCCTGGAAAGCCTGCCGAAACACGGCGACCTCGTGCGGCTGCGGCTGGGCACGGTACGGGTGTGGATGCTGTGCGACCCGGAGCTGACCCATCATGTCCTGCAGGACGGCCGCACGTTCGACAAGGGAGGCACGTTCGACGAGGCGACCCGGCTGATCGTCCAGGACGGGTTGGTGGTCGCCCCGCACGAACCGCACAAGCGGCAGCGCAGGCTCGTCCAGCCGGTGTTCCACCACCAGCGTCTAGACCAGTACGCCGCGGTGATGGACACCGAGATCCGCGCCGTTTCGGACTCCTGGTCGACCGATCGGGTCCTCGACGGCGTCGGCGAGATGCAACGACTGGCCATGCGGGTCACCGCGCGCACGATGTTCAGCTCCGCGCTCGGCGAACACACCGTGGCGCAGGTCCGGGAGGACCTCACGAACATCATGGACGGCGCGCGGCACAAGCTGTTCGCGCGGATGTCCGGGCTCGCCTGGGTCCCGACCGCGGCCGGGAAGCGGTTCGACACCTCGATCGCGCGGATGAACAAGACCGTCACCGACCTGATCGCCGACTATCGCCGCAGCGGCCGCGACCACGGCGACATGCTGTCCATGCTGCTGGAAAGCACCGACGAACACGGCGACGCGCTCACCGACGACGAGGTGCACGCACAAGTACTGACGGTGTTCATGGCGGGCACCGAGACCACGGCCAGCCTGCTGGCCTGGGCACTGCATCTGGTGTCGGAAGACGAGGATCTGCAGGACCGCATCCGCGAAGAGGCCCGTGAACTGCCCGACGAGGGAGTCGGCCTCGCCGATGTCGGCAAGCTCAAACTGACCCGCCGCGTGCTCACCGAGACCCTGCGCATGTACCCGCCGGTGTGGATCTTCCATCGGCGACTGCGGACGGAGTCCAAGGTGCTTGGCACGCGCCTCCCCGAGGGCTCGAACCTGTTCTACAGCCCGTACGTCATCCACCACCGGCCCGACCTGTACCCCGAGCCGCACGAGTTCCGGCCGGACCGCTGGCTGCCCGGCGCGTCCGACCACCTGCCCAAGGGCGGCTACGTGCCCTTCGGCGGCGGCAGCCGCAAGTGCATCGGCGACGAGTTCGCGCACACGGAGTCGGCCATCGCGCTGGCCCGGATCCTCGGCATGTGGCGGCTGCGCCCGATGCCGGGAGCAGTGGTGCGACCCGCGGTCAAGGCGTCCCTGCGCCCGGACGCGGTCCGGTTGCGCCTGTACCGCCACGCGCGCCAAGAGGCCTGAATCCCGCGAGGGAAACCGAAGACGGAGAGCTCCATGACCACCACCCCGGATACCATCTTTTCCTTGATGGGACCCGAATTCCAGGCCGACCCGTACGCGACGATCGCCCGGCTGCGCGAGGCGGGACCAGCGGTGAAGGGCACCTTCATCGACGGCGAGCCGTGCTGGATGTTCGTCCGGGACGCCGAAGTCCGGACGATCCTCGACGACCCGCGGTTCGTGGTGAACCCGGCTTCGGTACCCGGTGGCGCCGTCCCCGACCGCCGCGTCGAGGGCATGGTCGCGATCGGCATCGACGAGGAGATCGCGCGCCCGTACCTGTCCGCCAGCATGGCCGAACTCGACTCCCCCGGCCATCCCCGGCTGCGCAAGCTGGCGTCGCGGGCGTTCACCGCCCGGCGCATCGCGGAACTGCGGCCCCGGATGGAACAGGTCACCGCGCGACTGCTCCACGCGCTTCCCGAGCACGCCGAGGACGGAGTCGTCGACCTCATCGAGCACTTCGCGCATCCGCTGCCGCTGACCGTGATCTGCGACCTGATCGGTGTGCCGGAGGCCGACCGTCCACTGTGGCTCGAATGGAGTCACGCGGCGATGTGGCACGTCAAACCTGGCGCGATGACACTCGCCGAGGCGATGCGGGCCATGGTGGCGCAGATCCAGGAACTCATCACCGAGCGGCGGGCCGCGCCGGCCGACGATCTCATCGACGCCTTGATCCGCGTCCAGGACGAGGACGGCGACCGGCTGTCCGACACCGAACTGGTCATGCTGCTGCTCGATCTCGGGGTCGCCGGCCACGAGACGACGTCGTACCTGATCGGCACCGGCACCGCCGCTCTGCTGACGCATCCCGACCAGCTCGCGCTGCTGCGGTCGGACCTTTCCCTTCTGCCGAAGGCGATCCACGAGTTGATGCGCTGGTGCACGCCGGTCATGCTGACCAGGCCGCGGCACGTCACCGTCGACCTCGACCTCGGCGGAGTGCCGCTGGCCGCCGGCGAGCGGGTGATGGCGATCCTCCCCGGCGCCAATCGCGATCCGCGGCGGTTCCCCGACGCGGACCGGCTGGACATCACCCGGACCTACGAGTTCCGCGGCGAGCAGCACGTCGGCTTCAGCCACGGACCCCACTATTGCCTCGGTGCCGGGCTCGCGAAGGAGGAAGGCGAGGTCGCGTTCGGCGCGCTGCTGCGGAAGTACCCGGACCTGGCCCTCGCCGTCGACGAGTCCGAGTTCGAATGGCAGCAGCCGCATCCGGGGATGCGCAGACTGGCCAGGTTGCCACTACGCCTGTGACGGCGTGACGAGGGGGACGAACGAGTGAACGCTCCGCTACCGCTTTCGGCTGCCCAGCGGGAGATCTGGCACGCGAGCCGGGCAGATCCCGGAAACCCTGCCTACCACCTGGGGCTCTACCTCGATCTCGATGGCGTGGTGGAGGTCGGAGTGCTCCGGCGGGCGCTGACGCGGACGCTCGCCGAAGCCGACGGCCTGCGGGTCACCTTCGCCGAGACCAGTGGCGAAGTCCGGCAGTTCGTCCACCCGGCCACCGAGGTCACACTGCCGCTGATCGACCTCGGCGATCAGCCCGACCCGGACGCCGCGGCCGACACGTGGATCAGGGAACGCCTGAGCGAGCCGTGGAACCTCGAGAACGGGCCCTTGTTCGACTTCGCACTGATTTCCCTTTCCCCCCAACGGTTTCGGTGCTACCTCGGCTTTCACCACATCGTCATCGACGGGTTCGGCCTGAACCTGTTCAGCGGACGTCTCGCCCAGCTCTACACCCGGTTCCTCGCCGGGGAACCGGCCGGGGAAAGTCCGTTCGGCTCCTTCACCGAGTATCTCGCCGAGGACGCCGCCTACCGGGACTCGGCCGAGTTCGCGGAGGCCCGCAGGTACTGGGCGGACCGGCTGGACGGGGTGTCCGGGCCGACCTACCTCTCGGCGGGCAGTGGGCTCGCCCACGATGTCGTGCGCCGGACCACGCACTTGCCGGCGTCGGTCTTCGCGGACCTGGAGCGGGCCGCGTCGGCCGCGGGTACCCGCTGGTTCCGACTCGTCCTGGCGGTCACCGCCGCCTACCTGGCCCGGATGCGGGGCGAGGACGATGTCCTGCTGAGCATGGCGATAGCCGGTCGCGCGACCCCTCTCGGCAAGACTGTGCCGGCGATGGCCTCCACCGTGGTGCCCATCCGCGTCGCCGTGCGCCCGGAGGGGACCTGGGCGGAGCTGGCAGGCGCGGTATCGGACGAGGTCCGCGCCGCGATCGCGGTGCAGCGGTACCGGGGCGAGGACGTCCGCCGTGACCTCGTCCGCCACGGTGGCGGGCCGTTCTTCGGGCCGATCGTGAACTCCGTCCCATTCCACCCCAGGTACTCTTTCGCCGGGCTCGTCGCGAACCTGCACAACTGCTCGCCGATGCCCGTCGACGACCTGTCCGTGCTCTGCTACCCCACCGCGGACGGCGGCCTGCGGTTCGACACCGACGCCCACCCCGCCCGCTATCCCGCCGGGGAGCTCGATCGCCACCACGAACGGCTGGTGGGCGTGTTGACCTCTCTCGCCGAACACGGCGCCGACGGCCGGATCGGCGATCCGGACCTGATCGACGACGCCGATCGCGCGCTGCTGACGGCCCGGCACGGCGCGGTCCGCTCCGTGCCGCCGTCGAGCCTGCCGGACCTGTTCGCCGCGCAGGCATCCGCGTCCCCGGACGAGGTCGCCGTCGAATCCGACGGGACGACGTTGTCGTACGCGGACCTCGACGCGAAATCCACCCGGCTCGCACTGCGGCTCGTGGCCGCGGGGGTAACGCCGGAGACGCCGGTCGCGGTACTGATGCGGCGGTCGGCCGAGCTGATCGTCGCGGTGTTGGCCGTGGCGAAGGCAGGCGGAACCTACGTCCCGCTCGACCTGCGCTACCCCTTGCCGCGCCTGCGAAATGTGCTTGCCGACGCGGGGGCTCCGCTGCTGCTCGTCGACCGGACCACCGGCACGCACGAGGTGGCGACCGAGCACCGGGCGCTCGCCGCGGACACCGACGAGCCGCCCGCGCCGGGAAACGTACTACCCCGGCACGTCGCACCGGATTCGCTGTTGTACATCATGTACACCTCGGGCTCGTCCGGCGCGCCGAAGGGCGTCGAGATCACCCATCGCGCGGTCGCCGAGTTCGCCGCGGACAGTGCTTGGCATCGTCCGGCGCACCGGCGTGTCCTGGTGCATTCCCCGCACGCGTTCGACGCCTCCACCTACGAAATGTGGATCCCGTTGCTGTCCGGCGGCCGCGCGGTACTCGCCCCCGGCGACGTCGACACCGCCCTCCTGCGCCGATACGCGGGCGGTGGGCGGATCACCTCGGTCTTCCTGACCACCGGCCTGTTCCGGACGCTCGCCGAGGACGACCCCGGTTGCTTCGCCGGGCTGGCCGACGTCTGGACCGGTGGCGAGGCCGGCTCGCCGCAGGCGTTCCGGCGGGTGCTCGACGCCTGTCCGGACACATCGGTGGTCAGCGTGTACGGCCCGACCGAGACCACCACCTTCGCCACCTACCACCGGCTCGGCCGCGACTACCGGCCGGACGACGGGGTGCCGATCGGCGAACCAATGGAAAACACCCGCGGCTACGTGCTCGATGAGCGGCTCCGCCTGCTGCCGCCGGGCGCGATCGGGCAGCTGCACCTCGCCGGGACCGGGCTCGCCCGCGGCTACACCCGGTCGCCAGGGCTGACCGCCACCCGGTTCCTGCCCGATCCATTCGGCGGGCCGGGACAACGGATGTACGCCACCGGTGACCTCGTGCGCTGGCGGCCCGAAGGCGCGCTCGAGTTCGTCGGCAGGGTGGACGAGCAGGTGAAACTCCGCGGGTTCCGGATCGAACCCGGCGACATCGAGGCCGCGCTGACCGGGCATCCCGAGGTCGCGCAGGCCGCGGTCGTCGTTCGGGAGGACGGCGGCGCGGGCAAACGGCTGGTCGCCTACGTCGTCCCACGGGACCAGGAAGTCCCTGCCGACCTGCCCGAGCGACAGGTGGCCGAGTGGAAGGAGATCTACACCTCCGTCTACCGCGACGCGGACCGCGTCCCGCTCGGGGAGAACTTCTCCGGCTGGAGGTCCAGCTACGACGGCGCGCCCATCCCGCTCGGCGAGATGACCGAATGGCGGGACGCCACGGTGGCCGAGATCGCGGCGCTGGCGCCGAAGCGGGTCCTCGAAATCGGCGTCGGCTCGGGGCTGCTGCTCGCGAAGCTCGCGCCGGACTGCGAAGAGTATTGGGGAACGGACTTCTCGGCGGCGGCGATCGACGCCCTGCGGACCCGGCTCGAAGCCGAGCCATCGGGCCGGGTCACCCTGCGGCGCCAGGCCGCCGACGACTGGGACGAGATCCCCGTGGGGTTCTTCGACACGATCGTCCTCAACTCGGTGGTGCAGTACTTCCCGAATGTGGACTACCTGGCCGACGTCCTCCGCGCGGCGGTCCACGCGCTGGCGCCCGGCGGCTCGGTGTACGTCGGCGACGTCCGCGTGCGCGCGCTGAACCGGGTGTTCCGCACGGCGGTGGAGCTGCGCGCGGGTTCGGGCCGCGACCGGGCCGCACTGCGGCGGACGATCGAGCAAAGTCTGTTGCTGGAGAAAGAACTCCTCGTCGACCCGGAGTTCTTCGCCGCGCTCGGCGCCAGGCTCGGCGGCGTCGGCGGCTACCAGGTCCGGCTCAAACGCGGCCGCGCGCACAACGAGCTGACCCGGTATCGCTACTCGGCGATCCTCCACAAGACGGCGCCTGCCACACCACCCGGCGAAACAGTTCTGCGCTGGGGTGTCGATCTGTCCACTCTGGACGAACTGCGGCCATCGGACGGCGATCGACAGCTGCGGCTCGAAGGCGTCCCCGACCGTCGCGTGTGGACAGAGGTACAGGCAGAGCGGGCGTGGACGCTTGCCGACGAGGAGGGTGCGTTCGACGCGCTGAACGCGGTGCCCGGTCGCGAGATCCTCGACCCGGAGGACGTCAGGGAATACGGCGAACGGCTCGGCCGCCACGTCACAGCACGCTGGTCGGCCGGAGGGGGCGGCAGAGTCGACTACGTCTTCACCCACGGTGCGGCCACGCCGAACGTCCCTCCACCCGGCCTCGCGCAGGTGCCGCTTTCCTCGTACGCGGGCGATCCGGCGCGTTCACACCAACTCGGCGCCCTGACCGGCTCCCTCGGCCGTTACCTCGCCGAGCGGCTGCCGGACTACATGGTCCCTTCGGCGTTCGTCGTCCTCGACCGGCTGCCGCTCGGCGCGCACGGCAAGCTGGACCGGCGCGCGCTGCCCGCGCCGGTCCAGGACACCGCGAGCGGTTCGCGGCAGGCCGCCACGCCACGGGAGGAGCTGCTCTGCGGACTGTTCGCCGAAGTGCTCGGCCTGTCCAGGGTCGGCGTCGACGACGGATTCTTCGACCTCGGTGGGCATTCCCTGCTCGCCACCCGCCTGGTGAGCCGGATCCGCACCGTACTCGGGGCCGAGGTCGCCGTGCGCGACCTATTCGACCATCCGACCGTGGCCGGGCTCGCCCCGCGACTAGGCGACGCCGTCGTCCGTCCGCCACTGAAACCGTTGCCACGAAACGAAACCGTGCCGCTTTCCTTCGCGCAGCGACGGCTGTGGTTCCTGTCGCAACTGGAAGGTCCATCGGCGACTTACACCATCCCGCTCGCTGTGCGGCTGACCGGCCAACTCGACGTCCGGGCGTTGCGCCTCGCGCTCGCCGACGTCGCCGAGCGGCACGAAAGCCTCCGGACGGTCTTCGCCGAAGTCGCCGGCGAACCAGTGCAGCGAGTCGTGGCAGCGGTTCCGGTCCTCGCGGTGAGCGAGGCCGAGGACATCCCCGCCGCGATCGCCGCGACAACGGCCCGGGGTTTCGATCTGTCCGTCGACCTGCCGGTCCGCGCCGAGCTGCTGGTACACGGCGATGAGCACGTCCTGGTACTGGTGCTGCACCACATCGCCGCGGACGGCTGGTCACTGACCCCGCTGGCCCGCGACCTCAGCACCGCCTACCAATCCCGCCGAGACGGCACCGACCACAACTGGACCCCGCTACCGGTCCAGTACGCCGACTACACACTATGGCAACGAGAACTCCTCGGCTCCGAAAAGGACTCCGGCAGCATCCTCCACCGCCAGCTGGCGTACTGGACGGAGCGGCTCGCCGACCTCCCTGATCGCATCGACCTGCCCACCGACCGGCCGCGCCCGCCCACCGCGTCCTACGCCGGCGACACCATCCACTTCCGACTGGACGCCGAACTGCATCGCGCGCTGCTCACCCTCGCCCGCCGCCACGACGCGACGCTGTTCATGGTGGTGCAGGCCGGATTCGCCGCGCTGCTCACCCGCCTCGGCGCGGGCACCGACCTCCCGATCGGCGCCCCCGTCGCCGGTCGCACCGACGACGCGCTCGACCCACTGGTGGGGTTCTTCGTCAACACGCTCGTACTGCGGACCGACACCTCGGGCGATCCGACGTTCACCACGCTGCTGGCCAGGGTCCGGGAAACCGATCTCGCCGCCTACGCCCACCAGGATGTCCCCTTCGAATACCTGGTGGAGAAGCTCAACCCGAGACGCTCCCCCGCTCACCACCCGCTTTTCCAGGTTTCGCTCGCCCTGCAGAACAACGAGGAAGCCGGCTTCGACTTCCCCGGCGTCGACAGCGACACCGCATTCGCGCACGCCGGGGTGTCCCGGTTCGACCTGTTCGTCAACCTCGACGAAACGTTCGACACGGCGGGCGCACCCGCCGGGATCGAAGGGTTCGCCGAGTACCCCACCGACCTGTTCGACTCCGGAACCGTCGATGAGCTCACCGCACGCTGGCAACGGCTGCTGCGCACTTTCGCCGCCCGTCCCGACCGGCCGATCAGCGAGGCCGAGATCCTGACCCCGGCCGAACACCACCGATTGCTCGTCAACCCAGCGACCCCTGCCGACTGCCCGTCACTGGCGGAGTTGTTCCAGGCGCAGGTCCGGCGCGCCCCGGAGGCCGAGGCCGTCATTTCGGGCGGGGCCGCCTTGACCTACCGCGAACTCGACGCACGTGCCGATCACGTCGCGCTGGAGCTGACCGCACTCGGAGTCGGCCCGGAACATCGCGTCGGCGTCCTGATGCCCATATCGGCCGACCTGGTCGCCGTCATCCTCGGCGTGCTGAAGGCGGGCGGCGCGTACGTCCCCGCTGACCCGGGCCATCCCGACGAGCGGCTGCGGCGCGTCTTCGCGGATTCCGGGGTTTCGGCGATCGTCGTCCCTGGCGAGGTAGCCTCGCGCGCCCGAAACCTCTTCCCGTCTGCCGCGGTGTGGGAACTCGCCATCCCCGACCGGGCCGAAGCGTCCGATGTCCCGTCTCGGGTCACCGGCGACAACGCCGCGTACGTCCTTTACACCTCCGGCTCCACCGGGCTGCCCAGGGGTGTCGTGGTACCGCAGCGCGCCGTCGCGGGGCTCGCGCTTGACAGCTGCTGGGGCGACGCGCACCGCCGGGTCCTGCTGCACTCTCCCCCGTCGTTCGACGCATCGACGTACGAGCTGTGGGTGCCGCTGCTCCGCGGTGGCACGGTCGTCATCGGCACCCCAGGCCTGCTGGACACCGCTCTGCTCGCCGGGGACATCGCCAAGTACGGGGTGACCGGGCTGTGGCTGACGGCGGGCCTGTTCGCCCTGATGAGCGAAGAGCGACCGGACTGCTTCGGGGACGTCGAACAGGTTTGGACCGGTGGAGACGTCGTCTCGGCGGCGGCCGTGCGGCGCCTGCTCGCGGCACACCCTGGGCTGAGGATCGTCAATGGGTACGGACCGACCGAGACAACCACGTTCGCGACCCGGTATTTCGTGGGCGGTCCGCCGGTGAACGGCGTTCCGATCGGTGGCCCGATGGACGACAGCGGCCTGCGGGTGCTGGACGCCCGGCTGCGACCGGTGCCGCCGGGCGTGCCCGGCGAGCTGTACGTCAGCGGCCCTGGTCTCGCCCGCGGCTATACGGGACAGCCCGGTGCGAGCGCGTCGAGATTCGTCGGGGATCCTTTCGGGCCGCCCGGTTCCCGCATGTACCGGACCGGCGACGTGGTGCGCTGGAACCGGGCGGGCGAGCTGGAGTTCGTCGGCCGGGCCGACGACCAGGTCAAGATCCGCGGGTTCCGTGTCGAGCCCGGTGAAGCGGAGGCGGTGCTGGCGGCCGCACCCGACGTCGCGCAGGCCGTCGTCGTGGTGCACGAGGACGCGACCGGCCGGCGTCTGATCAGCTACGTCGTACCCGCCAAAGGTGACATCGACGTCGTGCGCCTGCGGGCCCACCTGGCGGACCGGCTGCCCGAATACCTCGTGCCCTCGGTGGTCGTCCTGGACCGGCTTCCGCTCACCGCCAACGGAAAGCTCGACCGAGCCGCGCTGCCCGCACTGGAGTCCACTGTGGACTTCGTTCCAGAGTCCACTTCGGACGGTGAGCGCGAGATCCTGCTGTGCGGGCTGTTCGCCGAGGTGCTCGGCAGGCCACAGGTCCGCGTGGACGACGATTTCTTCGACCTCGGCGGCCATTCGCTGCTCGCCACCAGTCTGATCAGCCGGGTCCGCGCGGCACTGGGCGTCGAACTGCCCGTCCGCGCGCTGTTCGACGCCCCAACGGTGGCCAGGCTCTCCCGGCACCTCGACGAGAGCCTGCCCGCCCGGCCGCCGCTGATCCCCCGGCACCGCCCCGAACCGCTTCCGCTCTCGTTCGCCCAGCGCCGTCTGTGGTTCCTCGCCCGGCTCGAAGGACCGTCGGCGACGTACAACATCCCGCTCGCCGTACGGCTGCTCGGCCCACTCGACATCCCGGCGTTGCGGCAGGCCGTCGCCGACGTGGCACACCGCCATGAAGCCCTCCGAACGGTCTTCCCCGAGGTGGCCGGGGAACCACGTCAGCTGATCGTCGACGCCGCCCCGGTACTGACGGTCCGGAACGCGGACGAGTCCGATATGGACGGTCTACTCTCGACCGCCGCGCGCCACGAGTTCGACCTCGCGAATCAGCTTCCGGTCCGCGCCGAGCTCCTGTCCTGCGGGCCGGAGGAGCACGTCCTGGTACTGGTCCTGCACCACATCGCCGCCGACGGCTGGTCACTGACCCCGCTGGCCCGCGACCTCAGCACCGCCTACCAAGCCCACCGCGAAGGAACCGACCACCACTGGACCCCTCTACCGGTCCAATACGCCGACTACACACTATGGCAACGAGAACTCCTCGGCTCCGCAGCTGAGACGGCACGCCAGGAAGGCCGGCTGCACCACCAGCTCGCCTATTGGACGGAGCGGCTGGCCAACCTCCCCGATCGCATCGGCCCGCCCACCGACCGGCCACGCCCTGCCGTCGCTTCCCACTCCGGCGCGACCGTCCGGTTCGAACTCGACGCCGACCTCCATCGCCGGCTGCGCACTCTCGCGCGTCGCCACGACGTGACGTTGTTCATGGTGCTGCACGCCAGCCTCGCCGTGCTGCTGACCAGGCTCGGCGCGGGCACCGACATCGCCGTCGGCTCGCCCGTCGCCGGGCGTGTCGAGAACCGGCTCGAGGACCTGGTCGGCCTGTTCGTGAACACGCTGGTCATCCGTACCGACACCAGCGGCGACCCCACTTTCGCCGAGTTGCTCGGGCAGGTGCGGGAAACAAGTCTCGGCGCCTACGCGCATCAGGACGTCCCGTTCGAATACCTCGTTGAGCGCCTGAACCCGCAGCGCTCGACAGCCCATCACCCGTTGTTCCAGGTCGCTTTCGCGCTGCAGAACACCGAAAGCGCACGGTTCGCGTTCGCCGGGCTGGAAAGCCGTCTCGACTTCACCACCCCAGCCGTCGCCCGCCTCGACCTTTTCCTCAGCCTCACCGAGAACCACGACGAAACCGGTGAACCGGCGGGAATGACAGGGCTGATCGAGTACGCCACGGACCTGTTCGACCAGGAGACCGCCACCACGCTGGCGGCTCGCTGGACGGTCGTTCTCCGTGCCATGGCGGAGAATCCCGCCCGGTCGATCGCCGTGGACCTGATGACACCGGAGGACCGGGAAGACCTCGCGGCGCTCTGGCGGGCACGCGCGTCGGATGCCGCACCGGCGACGGTGCCAGAGCTGTTCGAGGCGCAGGTGGCCCGCACCCCGGACGGATCGGCACTGGTCGACGGCGCGGTTGAATGGACCTACGCCGAACTCGACGCACGGGCGGATCGCCTGGCGGAACGGCTCAGTGCGCGGGGCGTCGGCCCGGAACGAATCGTCGCGGTCGCGCTGCCCCGCTCGGCCGAGCTGATCGCCGCGTTCCTCGGCACCGTCAAGGCGGGCGGGGCCTATCTGCCGATCGATCCGTCCTACCCGGACGAACGTGTGGCGTACATGCTCACCGACGCCGCCCCGGCGCTGGTCGTCACCACCACCGAACTCGCCGGCCGTCTCCCCCGGGACTTCCCGGTTCTCCTGGTGGACAACGACGACGAAACCGGTGCGCCACCTCGGCGTCCGTTGCCGCTCAACCTGGCGTACGTCGTGTACACGTCCGGTTCCACCGGCCGTCCCAAAGGAGTTTCACTGAGCCACGAAGGGATTCCGGACCTTCTCGAAGAGCTGAGGGAGACCCTCGCCATCGAACCGGGCCACCGGGTCCTGCAACTCGTCTCACCGAGTTTCGACGCGTCGCTGTGGGACATCCTCGGCGCGCTCCTGTCCGGCGGAACGCTTGTGCTCGCCCCGCCCCGAGGGGTCACCGGCGAAGAGCTGACGGCGTTCGCGGCCCGGTACCGGCTGACCCATCTCACCATGCCGCCCGCGGTGTTGTCCGGGCTGCGGCCGGGCAGCCTGCCCACCGGGGTGACACTGACGGTGAGCGGCGACGTCTGCACACCGAAGCTGGCAGCGGACTGGTCCGGCGACCACCGCTTCTTCAACGGCTACGGCCCGACGGAAGTCACCATCGGCGCCACCACGTTCCGCTGCCACCCGGAGGACGCGCGCGGCGTCGTCCCGATCGGGCGCCCGTTCCGCGGCGAACGCGTCTACGTGCTCGACGAACGCCTGCGACCGGTTCCGGCCGGCGTGATCGGCGAGCTGTACGTCGCGGGCAGCGGGCTCGCTCGCGGATACCTCGGCAGGCCGGCGACCAGCGCGTCGCGCTTCGTGGCGGACCCGTTCGGCGAACCCGGCGCGCGGATGTACAGCACCGGCGATCTCGGCCGCTGGACCACCCGCGGTTTGCTGGAGTTCGCCGGGCGTGCCGACAGTCAGGTCAAGTTCCGGGGATTCCGGGTCGAGCTCGGCGAGATCGAGTCCGTGCTGGCCGGGCATCCCGGCGTCTCGCAGGCGGCAGTCGTGGTCCGTGAGGACACGCCCGGCTCGGCCCGGCTCGTCGCGTACTTCGTGCCGTCGGGCGCGGTGGACGGTGCGGCTCTCCGTGAGCTGGCCGCTACACGGCTGCCGGAGTACATGATCCCGGCGGCGTTCGTCGCACTCGACCGACTGCCGCTGACGACCAACGGCAAGCTGGACCAGCGAGCGCTGCCCGCGCCTGCCGCCGTCGCCGGGCGAGCGCCCCGGACCCCACGCGAAGAGGTCCTCTGTGGACTGTTCGCCGAAGTCCTCGGCACCAGCGGGGTGGGCGTGGACGACAGCTTCTTCGACCTGGGCGGGCATTCGCTGCTGGTGACGAAGCTGGCGGAGCGGATCCGCGCGGTACTGGGCGTCGACCTGCCGGTGCAGGCTCTCTTCGAGGCGCCGACCGTCGCCACGCTGGCCAAGAGGCTCGACGACGGAGTGGAAAGCGGCGGCTCCGGCGCGCTGGGCACTCTGTTGCCACTGCGTCCGGGCGGCCGGTACGCGCCGTTGTTCTGCGTTCCCCCGGTGACCGGGCTGAGCTGGACGTATGCCGGGCTGCTGCGGTATCTCGACGCGGACTTTCCTGTGTACGGGCTGCAGACGCGGGGCCTGACCGACCTCGCGGAGCTCCCGGAGTCCGTCGAACAGCTCGTCGGCCACTATGCCGACGACGTCGTCCGCATCCAGCCTGACGGTGCTTTTCACCTGCTCGGCTGGTCGTTCGGGGGCATGATCGCGCACGCGCTGGCTGCCGAGCTGCTGCGCCAGGGCCGGGAAGTCGCGCTGCTCACCCTCCTCGACACGACCCCGGCGGAACCGGCGCTGTGGGCAGCGTCTGGGCAGAGCGCCGAGGTACCCGACGAAATCGCCCGCGTCCAACTGCTGGAGGCACTCGGCATCGCCGTCCCGTCCGGTGAACGGGAGACGCTTTCCCAAGAGCGGTTCCTCGAACTGGCCGGGGCGGGCCACACCGTGCTCGCGAGCCTGGACGAAGAGCAGGTGCTGCGGATGGTCCGGGTGATGAGCGTCAACCGGCGAATCGTCACCGAATTCACCCACGAACGAGTGAAGGTCACCACGCTGCACTTCCTCGCCGCCGACGAGCCGACCGGCGTCCTCGACCCCGGTGCCTGGCGGCCATATCTCGAGGATGATGCCGAATCGATCGAGGTCGCGGCGGATCACCTCGGGATGACCTCGCCGGAGGCGCTGCGTGTGATCGGCCCGGTGCTGGAGGGCAGGCTGCGCACGCTCGGCATCGGCACGCGGTGAGTGCTGTGAGCATCAACCTGTTCTCACATAGTCGGTGTACCGACCCCTAGCGGCATAGCCAGATCGAGAACGAACCCCAGGGACGTACCCTGAGGTCGAAGTCGTTCTCACACAACAGGACTGGGCACATGGACTCCGTGGCAGGCGCGGTCGGCCGGATGGTCGACCGCGGATGTGATCTCCTCGAGCTGATCGAGTTCCTCCGGGCCCGCGAAACGTTTCGGCTGTCTCCGCTGCGCCTCATGTGGATCCTCGACAACGAGGCGGGCATCCCCTGGACGACCACACGAAGGGAGTTCGGGTCGATGTTCGATCCCGACCTCCAGCCGCTCACCTCGTGGGCGGAGATCGAAACCCGCTGGCAAGCCCTCCTCCACGCGCGACGAACCTGAGCGAGGCCCCACCGGGGCTCCGATCGTCCTTACCCACTCACGAGGCGCCGTGATGGGGCCAGCAGCTCACGGAGCCATGAGGGCGAAGTTCGTGCTGGGACGCCCTCCGATGCACTACGGCCTGCCTACCGACCGAAGTACACCGCCGGGTGCCTGTCCCCCGCGTCAGCCGTTCGGCAGCTTCGTCCTGGAGTTCGTCCGCGCCTGGGCGATTTGTTCGGGCGTCGTGGCATCGGCTCCGGTCAGGTCGGCTTCGGTCAGGTTGGCCGCGGAAAGATTCGCCGCGCCGAGATAGGCGTCGTTCAGTTTCGCGGCGAACAGGTTGGCGCCCATCAGTTTCGCGGCGCCGAGGCTCGCGCGGGTCAGGTTGGCCTGTGGCAGGTCGGCTCCGTTGAGGGTGGCGTCACCGAGGCGGGCGTAGGTCAGGTCCACCTGGTCCAGGTGCGCGCGAGTCAAGTCGGCCGAGGTCAGGGTGGCGTCGACCAGGTTCGCCTCGGAAAGGTCGGCGCTGTGAAGCCGCGCGTGGGTGAGGCTCGCGTTGTGCAGGTCGGCCTGCCGCAGGAGCGCGTTCTCCAGTGAGGCTTCGTGCAACAGAACGAAAGCGAGGTTGGCGCCGGTGAGGTCCGCGCCCGCCAGCTTGGCCCTGCTGAGATCCGCGCCCGCCAGTTCGGTCTGGTGCAGGTCGATCCGTGCTGAACCGCCGTCCGGCCGGCGGTTCAGCACGGTCAGCACCGCCTGGACGTCCGGCGGTGGCCGGACCGGGCTCTTGGCCGTCCGGCTCGGCCGAGGGGGCGTTGTGGTGGTGGACGGTGGCGTGACCTTCCGCGGCGCGTGCTCCCGGACGAACGCGCACAGCACCTCCACGATGGTCGGCACATCCGCGGCGGAGTCGCGCATCAGGCGTTCGAGGGAGTAGATCGCGCCCAGGCGCACGTCGATCTTCTCCGACCCCAACTGGTCCGTGGCCCGGCTGTAGCGATCGGTGATCTGTCCCTGTTCGGTCAGCCGTAGTTGCTCGGTCGTCGACCGGGAGGTGTAGACGAGCGCGGCGATCGCTGTCAGCACGGTCAAGCCCGAAACAATCGACTGCACCCAGTTGTGCTTCGACGCCGCGGCGGGGCGGCGGACCGGCCGCGGCGTCATCCGGGAGTACAACCGCCGCCGCGGGACGGCTTTTCTGATGTAGCGGCGCATTGATCCGTCGCTTTCCGGAAACCGTCAAGCCGACTCGGCCGGCCGCCACGGTTTGGGCAGCCAGACCCAGCGGGAACCGAGGTACACCAAGCCGTCGTAGGCCATCCCGAGGTCGCTGCCCGGCACGACGTACTTCCAGCGGTAGAAAGTCAATCCCGGTTTCAGGGATGGAGCGATCTTCGCGTAGCCGCCCGGGAAATGGACGAAGTTCCCGGCCTTCGCCTTGAGGTCCTCGCTGGAGGCGGCCCAGAGTTCCAGTTCGGTCTGGTCCGGTTTGGCGATGGGCCCGGTCTCCGGCGTCGCGAACTGTTTGCCGTAGTACGCCTCGGCTTTCGCGGCGAGTTCGCCCTCGAAGACGGCCCGGCAGTCTTCCGCCGTCGGAACGAGGGTCTTGATCAGCGGCAGCGGATCGCCGGTGCGGAGATCCGTGACCAGCTGACGGGCACCGTCCTGGGTGCCGGGGTAACGGCTCCCAGGTGATTCGGGCTGAGTCGAACTACAGCCGGTCAAGGCCAGGATCAGGACTGCGTACAAGACGACGGTTCTCATGTGGCTCCCACTCGCGGACACCGATGACAGTCGAGGCGCCGGTGGGATTCGTTACGCCATGGTGATTCTCGCCGTCAGACGTGACGTCGGGCTTTCGACGGTCCTCGGCGGGATGCTGCCAAGACGTTCGTTTGTCAGGTGACAGGAAGCGCGACCTGGCCAGACTTACCGCGGAGTCCGGGCTGATCACCCTGTCGCAGCGCCGACCTGCTCGCGCAGTACGGCCAGCTTCTCGGCGGCGCCGGTGTTCGGGGCGGCCCAGTTGAGCACGATGTGCAGGTCGGCGTGCTCGATGGTCAGGATGTCGCAGTCCAGGACGATTTCTCCGAGCTCGGCGTGGACGACCGTTTTGTGTGAGCGGCCGATCGGCACGGTCTCGTAGCGGCTCCAGAGGTCGGCGAACCGGGGGTCGGCCTCGCGGAGGCCGTTGATCAGTTCGGTGACGGCGCGGTCGTCGGGGTAGCGGTCGGCGGCCCGTCGCAGATCGGACACCATCATGCGCTCGAACGCGTCGGCGTGGGCGGTGTCGCGTTCGATGCGGGACGCGCCGGGCGGGCGCGGGGCGGCGAAATGGCTCCAGATCATGTTGTTCAGGCTGGTACCGGGTTCGGCGGAGCTGCCGAACAGTTCGCCCCAGAGGGGGTTCGATTGCACGATGTCCCACGAGGCGGTGAACACCGCCAGCGGGGTGTCGCTCATCCGGTCGATCATGCGTTGCACGCCGGGCGGCACCGTTCGGGGCACCGAACCGGACGGAGGGACCACCGAACCGGCCAGCCGGTAGAGAAGGTCGCGGTCCACCGGGTTGAGTCGCAGCGTCCGCGCGAGGGCCCCGAGCACCTGGGGCGACGGGTTGCCGGCGCGGCCCTGTTCGAGCTGCACCAGGTAGTCGACCGAGATTCCGGCCAGCACGGCCAGCTCCTCGCGCCGGAGTCCGGGCACCCGCCTTAGGCCGCCTGCGGGCAGGCCGACTTCAGCCGGGCGGATCCGCTCGCGCCAGGCGCGCAAGGCGGTGCCGAGTTCCTTGTGCGTGCTCACCGTTCCAGTATGCATTCCTGCCTCAGAAGCTGGGTGGTACCCGGATTACCAGGGACGACAACGCCTGGTGCGCCTGTGTCGCCGCGTCGACCATCGAGTCACACGGACACACCGAGCGGCGGGACTTCGCCGCTCTTGGACAACAAGGAACTTGTGATGACGCGAACCATCGGAATCATCGGCTCCGGCCTGGCCGGCGGCGCGATCGCCCGGCTGGCCGTCGACGCGGGCTATCGCGTCGTGCTCAGCAACTCGCGGGGCCCGGAGACGATCTCGGCACTGACCCGGGAGCTCGGGCCGCTCGCGCGTGCCGGAACCGTCGACGAGGCGATCGCGGCGGGAGACATCGTCGCGCTCCCTCTCCCGCTCGCGGGTCTCGAGGCGCTACCGGCCGGCACGCTCGCCGGGAAGGTGGTCATCGACCAGACGAACTACTACCCCGAGTTCTGGCGCAACACCGAGCTCGACAGCGGGGAGCTCACCTCGAGCGAGCTCGTGCAGCGGCACCTCAAGGACTCCATCGTCGTGAAGGCTTTGCACAACCTCGACTGGAATCACATGTACTCCAACGCCCGCCCGAAGGGCGACCCCGAACGGACGACCATGCCTATCGCCGGTGACGACGCCGCGGCCAAGGAGACCGTGACCCGGTTCCTGGAGACGGTCGGCTACGACGTGGTCGACGCCGGCTCGCTCGCCGAAAGCTGGCGTATCGAGCCGAACACCCCGATCTACTTCTGGCCGTACGCCCCCGCCATTCCGGAAGGCCTCACCGGGGACGAGGAAAAGAGCTACTACCTCAAGCAGCCGGTCCCGCCCGTCACACCCGAGGACGCCCGAAAGATGATCGACAGCGCGGAGCGCCTGTCTCCGCCCGGCGGAACGCTCGCGGCCATGCCGCCCGCCCACGTCGCCATCTTCATGGACCTCGCGAGCGGCAACACCGTCCAGAAGTAGTGCCGGGACGCCGTCACGATCGTCGGCGTGCCCATCGCAGCCGTCCGGGGACTCGTCGTTCGCCCCCCGGACGGCTGCGGATCGCGGACGCGGTTTCAGTTACCGCGCCGCTCGCTCTCGCGGTCGCCGAGCCAGTTGAGGACTTCGCGGTTGAACACCTCGGGAGCGTTGCGGGCGATGAAGTGGCCGGCGCCCCCGATCCGCTTGATCGTCAGTGGACCCTCGATGAACTCTCGGCCGACGAACAGCTGCTCCGGCCCGATGTAGGGGTCGGTCATCGAGTAGAACAACAGGACCGGCACCGTCGCCGACGGCAGGGGATCCATCTTCTTGGAGGTGTCCGGATTCATCGTCGCGCGGTACCAGTTGAGCCAGCTGGCCTTCAACCCGTTCGGGCGCTCCCAGTCCGCGAGGATGAGGTCCATGTCCGGGTGCCAGTCGAAGAACTCCCTCGCGAGAGCCCAGTCGTCTTCCCGCAGCGCCTCTTCCGCTGCCTCGAACTGGAAGTAGCTCATGTACCAGGACCTCCGTCGCTGGTCGATGGCCGGATTGACGAAGAAGCCGTTGAGGTGGCTGACGTTCTCCGAGATGAGACCGAGCACCCGGTCGGGATTCAGCGCGGCGAACATCCACAGCGGGATGCTCCCGCGGTCGCCGCCCTCGACGTAGAACTTGTCGATCCCCAGCGCGTCCACGACCGCCAGGGCGCGGTCGTAGTCGCGGGGGGCCCAGTAGAGCTCCACGTCTTCAGGGCGGTCGGATCCACCGGCGCCCAGGTGCTCCGGGATGACCACGCGATAACCGGCTCCGACGAGCGCCGGGACGTTGAACCGGAACTCCGAGGAGTTGTGCGGGGCACCGTGCAGCATGACCACGGTCGGCGCATCGGCCGGTCCCTCGTCGTACACCCGCAGCCGGTGGCCGAGGGCGTCGATCATCTTGTAGTTCTCGCTGGGCAGCTCGTCCGTTCCGGTGGCGGACACCTTCTGTGCAGTGCTCATGGACTCAACCGTAGGACCACCATGGAATAAGATGAATAATGTGAACTCCGAAAAACCTTACTCATCGTCCACGCGAGAGATGGTCGTCGGCTCCGGCGATCCGATCGTCGACGTGCTGCGATTACTGCGCACGCAGGCCGTCCTGCCGGTACGAGTGCACGCCGCCTCGCCGTGGGCGGTGCGCTTCGACCCGCACATCCACGTCAAGCTGGGCGTCGTCCTCACGGGCGAATGCTGGATGACCCTCGACGGATGCGAGCCGCTGCTTCTGCACACGGGCGACTTCTTCCTGCTGAACAACCCACCCGCCTACACACTCGCCAGCGCGCTCGAGGTGGCACCATGCGAAGCCGCCGACTTCCAGGCCGGAGAGAACGACGGCGAGGTGCGCATCGGAACCAGGGCCGACGAAGACACCTACGTGTGCTGCATCGACTTCGTGTTCGAGGAGACCAACACCTCGATGCTGTTCGACGTACTCCCACCCATCGTGGTGGTCCGAGCCGACGACCCACGCGGAGCACTCCTCACCAACTTGTCCGCGCTCACAGTCGCCGAGATGGAGTCCGGCGGCGTCGGCAGAACCCTCGTGCTGGAGCACCTCGCCCAACTCATCCTGGTTCACATGCTGCGGGTCCACGCGGACGCCACTGAACACCCCGTCGGCTGGCTCGGGGCATTGGTCGAAGACGGTGTCGGGTCAGCGCTGCGCGCGATGCACGCAGACGTGAGCCGACGCTGGACACTCGACGAACTCGCCTCGATCAGCCGCATGTCACGGTCGGCGTTCGCAGCCTCGTTCAAGGCCAAGGTCGGCACAGCGCCGTTGACCTACCTGATCGAATGGCGGATGAGCCTGGCCCGCGACGCCCTGCGCAACGACACCCGGACCATCTCCGAACTGGCGGCCGCCACGGGTTACGAATCCGAAAGCGCCTTCAGCACGGCATTCCGCCGCGTCGTCGGGGCGTCGCCTCGACACTTCCGGGACCGAGCGCGCCACCAGAGCAAGGCGTGAGACTGGACGATACGTAAACATTATCGGACTTCGCATTATGGAATTCCTCAGACAATTCCCACAGGTGAAGGACATGAACACCACACAGAAGACGCTTGCCGGAAAGACCGCCCTCGTGACCGGTGGCTCGCGGGGCATCGGACGTTCGATAGCCGAACGCCTCGCGAACGACGGCGCCACCGTCGCACTCACCTACAATGAGAACAAGGACGGCGCCGCCGAAACGGTCACGGCCATCGAAGACCTCGGCGGCACCGCATTCGCACTTCACGCCGACCTCATCGACGCGGAGTCCATTCCGGACCTGTTCACAAAACTCGACAATGAACTCGTTCAGCGCACCGGAACCACAACCCTCGACCTGCTGATCAACAACGCGGGAAACTCCGGCTGGGGAGGCCTCGCGGACGCCACGCCGGAAAGCTGGAACACCCTGTTCGCAGTCCATGCCCGCACCCCTTTCTTCGTTGTCCAAACAGCGTTGAGCCGCCTTTCCGACGGCGGACGGATCGTCAACATCTCCTCCGCCGCGGCCACGCGCCCGATGCAAGCCGTCCCCATGTACTCCATGGCCAAAGCAAGCATCAACAACCTGACCCATGCACTCGCGATGGAACTGGGGCCGCGCGGAATCACGGTGAACGCCGTCGCACCCGGCTGGACACGAACCGACATGAACGCCGCCGTCCGCGAGAACGACGCCATAGTGGCGGAAATCGAAACGGACACCGCGCTCGGGCGCTTCGGCGAAGTCTCGGACATCGCGGCGGTCGTGGCGTTTCTGGCCTCCGACGAAAGCCGATGGGTGACCGCCCAGGTCATCGAGGCGAGCGGCGGCTACAAGCTCTGACCGGCCACTCTGGTCCCCAAGGGCTCACTCCACCCGCCGGCAAGTCCTCAACGCGAAAGGGCGCTGTGGCCCAGTGTTTCGGCCGACCGGAGTCGCGAGATGTCACGAGCCAGATGGGATCTCCTGAGCCGTCGATTGCGAAGGATCCAGGCGCGATCCGCCCGGCGCCCATAGGCCAGCTGAACATGGAAATAGTTGACGTACTCGGCGACGGCCAGAGCCCACAACGCGGCACCCAGCCAGAAACGACCAAGAGATCCCGCCTGTGCCTCCACCACGATAGGCACAACACCGATCGCGATCAGCGCCACGTTCACCGGCGCCAGCACCCGCAACACTCGAACCACGAAGGTAAAAGCGCCACGGTGACCTTCGAGTTCGCGGCGTTTACCCATCCAGTAGGCACTGCCCTGTAACAGCAGGACCGTGGTGAGCAGGTACCCCGACACGTTCGCGACTGTCAGTGGCACCCCCGCCAGCACGAAGAAGACGACGAAGAACACCACGACACTGACCAACTCGCCAACCGCCAGGCTCGCCATCCGTCCTCGCAGCTGCCGCCTCATGGTCACGCTCCCTCGTCCACGCGGGATCAGCCCATGCTAGAGCCCGCGGAGGTTTCACCACGAGTCCGGGACCGGCCAGTGACGCGGCTGAGCAGATCGTGTCAGGGGCACCGATCGAGCATGCCCGCCAGCGCGGTCCGTTCCGGCACGGTGATCGACAGCCCGTACCCGGCTTTGACGACGATCCAATCGGTCGCGTAAGCACACCAGAACGACACCAAGGGCGGCTTCCACTCATCCGGCGCCTTGTCGCCCTTCTCCTGGTTCACGTTGTCGGTCACCACCAGCAGCTGCGGACTAGTCAGGTCATTGGCGAACTGCTCACGCCTGGCCTGATCCCACGACTTCGCGCCGCTGACCCACGCATGAGCCAACGGCACCACGTGGTCCACATCGACATCGGACGCCTTCCGCCACGTCTCGCCGTCGTAAGGGCTGCGCCAGGACCCCGACGTCGGAGCGCAGTCCGCATTGACCCCGACGTTCTCGCCGGCGCGTTTGAGCACTTCCTCTCGCACGTTGCAACTGCCGGACACGGTCTTCCAATGCGGGAACTTATCCCGGTCGTACCCGTCCAGCACCCCGCGGACCGCGACCTGCAACGTGCCCAGCAGCTTCCGTGCCTCGGCCGCCGAAACAGCCGGTGCCGTTCCCTCGGCCGAGCCATTATCCGGAGTGGCCGGTGTGGTGCGAGGTACCTCGCACGAGACCACCGAAGCGAACAGCGCCGCCGCCATCACCGCACGCACGAACCTCAGCCAGACAGCCCGTCTCACGCCGACCACGCCGCTTCCTCCCCCATCGAAACCCACCTACAGGGAGCAGTAAACGGCACCCACGTCTGCGGCGTGACTGGCGAACAGCGCAACTTCCGTGCGGACCTTGAACCCGGCCTCGGCCTCGACACCTGACGCTGCCCGTGCGTGTGGGTAGCCGGTTCAGGACAGCCGGGGTGCTGAACGGACAGCGCCCTGGCCGCCGCCCCGGAAATCGTGGTCCGCTGGGAAGTTCTCCCCGCACCCGTCACCCCATCGCCCACGGGCGACCCCTTACCCCGCCTGAGCAGGTGATAGACGAAGGTAAGGGGCTATATCGGGTACGGGTGTAGGTGATCACCCGATGCCCTGTGGCACCCCTCAGGACGACTCTGATCACTACCAACGAGGCAGTGATGAAGTCCTGAAGGGAAACACCGAGATGAACAGCAACGACGTCCTGCTCACCGGCGTGTTGGCCGAGGTCGACTACCGGACCGAGCAGATGCTCAAGGCCGGCCGCAGCGTCTGGATCGACCGGGCACGACGCGCGGGCAGGCGACTCCGCACACACCGCACCCAGACCCGGGCGACGAACCATTAGCGCGGCGCCGGCCGAACATCGCCCCGGCGGGGCAGCGCGCCACTTCGACCCGGTGAAAGACGTGTCGCGGTACAGCTCCGGCGCTTGGGCGCCAGAGCTATCGCGGGGCTCCGCTGGTGGCCTTCTCGGGTGGCGGTGGTACGGGCGGCGGGATCGCGCGGGGCGTTCACCGATGCGTGTTCATGGTGTCCACGCGATCTTTGTGGACGGCTCTGCGACCCTCTTGACCTGCACGATCGAGAAACTCGGTGTCCAGATGTCCACGTGTAGTCTCCGCACAGTAGAGGTACGCGGCATCCTTGTTCTCGCAAGCTACGGGAGCTACCCGGCCTGGATTGGAGGGCATTGTGACCACCTACGTCGTCACGCGGTCGCCGCATCGCATGCCCCCTTCCATGCCATCCGGTGCCCAAGCTGTGTCTTCTCCGCCCGTGAGTGGGGCGGCGGGGGTCCTGAAGCCCTTCTGCGTGGTTGCGGTAGAGCAGGGACTTGCGGTCTAGCTGGAACTAGCCCGCGCACTCAGGCGAGGCCTCGAGCGTAGTTTTCGCTCGGGGCCTTCGTCGTGTCTACGTAGACACCGTTGTGTTGCAAGGTCTTCTCCTGTGCGTGCGCGTGCGGGACGATTTCCTTGTTCCGGTCCCACCCCGGGATGTCGCCGACAGGGCCGTGGTTCCAGCCACAGCAAGCCCGACTGGTGAGTGCTCGTAAATCCGCAACCACGAAACGCACCATCCTCGCCCGCCCCCTTCTCCATGTTCTCCGGGGCGGGCAGGCGCGTTTCTCGCAGAAGGGGCACGAACATGACCTTGAAAGCGGTGAGCCCGCCCTCGGGGGCCGGCGCCGTCCCGGCCGCGGTCAGACTGACCTGGCCGGAGGCCTTCATCATCACGCTGGCCGTCGGCCTGACCATCTTCCTCAACGTGCACGACCACACCCCGATCGTCGCGGCCGCGGGCATCGCCGCCGGGGTGATGGCCGTGTTCGTCGCCGTGATCACGGTCCCGCGTGGCATCGGCGAGATCACCAAGAACCTGCGGTTCCTCCGCTCGGCAGCCGACGAACTCGCCCGCCTGCATTACGAGCAGGAGGAACGGCGATGACCATGACCATCCCCGGCCAGCAGCAGAACGTCTACGAGGCGGCCGACGCGACCGAGTTCCGGGCCCTGCTGGGCCGGGTTCTGGGTCAGTCGCCGCTGAGCTGCGGCCAGATCGCGATCAAGACCGGCATGCCGCGGTCAACCGCCTACAGCCTGCCCGACACCAAACGCACCGGCCTGCCCAGCAACCCCGACCAGGTCGAGGCCTTCGTCAAGGCCTGCGGCCTCACCCCCACTCAGGTCGATCTGGTGATGGACCTGTGGCACAAGCTGCATCAGGAGGCGGAGAACATCCGCTCCAACAGTGAAAAGGCTGTCGACGACACCGCGCCCCCCTCGATGACGAAGCGTGCGGAGGCAGCCAGCGGTCTCCCCAGCAAGTACGAACGAATACTCACGGACAGCGACACCAATTTCTTCATCGGTGACGCCAGTTTGCTGCGCACCGCTGAAGGATGCGCGAAGTTTCCCCATCGCACGCTGTTGTTCTCGCACCGGAACACCAGCTGGACCGAGTTGCTGCACTATGTCCTGGGTGACGAACGCCGGACTCGCCGCGCGGTCACGCTGCTCATCCCGATCACGCTGCTGTTGCTCAGCATCGTGTGCGCGCTGGTGTTCCTCGCGGTCAAGATGCCCACGACCACGCCCCTGGTAGTGGCCGGGCTGCTCTCCCCGCTCCTGCTTACTCTGCGCAAGAACGGGCGGAAGCCGACGAAGAAGGTCTCCGCCGACGACTAGCACCTGATGGGCGTCGACAGGCCCGGCGGCCGGTGCGCTGCCGGGCCCCCCGGTTCATCGTCACGGCGACGTTGTGCGGTTCCCAGTCCGCCCGGCCGAGCAGGCGGGTGGCCGGGTTGATCAGCCGCAGGCGTCGGTTGCGCACTGTGCCCTGATCTTTCTCGGCCGCACCGGAGCAGTAGCATCAACAGGTATGTCATCACCGATTTAGGGATCCATCCCGTGTTTTGCACCACTAGCAAGCGCTTAGTCAGTATCGGGGACTCCTTCACCGAGGGTGTCGGCGACGAGGACCCGTCGTTCCCCAACGGCGTCCGGGGCTGGGCAGACCGCGTCGCGGAACGGCTCGCGGCCAACCACCAGGACTTCCGCTACGCGAACCTCGCGATCCGCGGCAAACTCCTCGGGCAGGTCCTCACCGAGCAGCTCGAACCGGCCCTCGCGCTGAACCCGGATCTCGTGACCTTCTACGCGGGTGGCAACGACCTGATGCGGCCGAAGGTCGACATCGACGCTCTGATCGACGACTACGACGTCGCTGTCGGCAGGGTCGTGGCGGCCGGCGCGCGGGTCGTTCTCTTCACGGGCGTCGACGGGGTCGAGGACGCCTTGTTCCGCAAGATCCGGGGCCGCGTCGCGATCTACAACGAGCACGTCCGCGGCATCGCCGCGCGGCACGGGGCGCTGCTGGTGGACATGTGGGCGATGCGCCGTCTCCGCGACCGGCGCCTGTGGGCACCGGATCGCTTGCATCTGAACTCGTCGGGACACAACGAGATCGCCATCGCCGTCCTCGACGCGCTCGGCGAACCGCACAAGCTGACGCCCGCCGAACTCGGACCGCGGCCGCTGCTGAGCCCGCAGGCTCGGCGCACCGAGAACCTCCAGTGGGGCAAGGAACACGCCGTCCCGTGGATCAAGCGCAGGCTGCGCGGCGAATCCTCGGGCGACGCGCTCCCGCCGAAGCGGCCGACGATGGACCCCTACGCCTGACGCGGCCGGAGACCGTCGAAGAGGATGCAGATCGTCCGGGTCCGTAGTTCGGGCCCGGCGTGCTCTGCCGCTTTCGCCGTCCCGATGATCACCGGGATCAGTTCGTCCACACCGAGGTCCTTCCGGACGTCGCCCGTGTCCTGAGCCCGGCTGAGCAGTACGCCGAGCGCGTCCTTGAGACGGACGCCGATGACCGAGCCCGCCGAGGGAACGCTGACTCCGGCCGCCGACAAGGCCTCGAAGTAAGCGTTCTTGGCGTCGGCCATCGCGATCCAGCCGGTCAGGAACCCGAAGAACGCGGCGCCCGGATCGGGCGAGTCCGCGGCGACCGTGGTTTCCGCGTCGTCGACGAAGCGGTGAAGGCGCGCGTAGAGGACCGCCTCCAGTAGGGCTTCTTTCGTCGGGAAGTGCCGGAACACCGTGCCGACGCCGACGCCTGCCTCGCGGGCGACTTCTTCGGTGGGCGCACTGGTGCCTTTGGCCGTGAAGACGCGCTCCGCGGCCTCCAACACCCGCGTGCGGTTACGGCGGGCATCGGCTCGGAGCGGTTTTTCGTCCGTCACAAGCGGGGATCCTAGACCCGGTGTCCAGAGCCGCTACGGGGCCTGGTCCGGGATCTCGTCCAGCACGCGCGCCAGCGCCTTGGGGACACCGGTGCGCCAGCCGCCGCCCATGATCCGGCGTGACATCCGCTGGAACTCGTCGTCGGGATCGAAACCCTCGTGACTGAGGAACAGCCGGGTGCCACGGCCCTCCGGTTCGAGCCGCCACGTCACAGTCCACTCCGGACCCCAGCTGATACTGAGCAACCGCTCCGGCTCCACGGCCAGCACCTCGCAGGCGACCGGCCCGCCCGCGAAACCGGCGGCGGGAACGGGGTCCGCGAGCAGTTCGAACCTGTGCCCCACAACGGGTTTGATGTCGTTCGGCATCCGGAGCCAGTGCTCCAGCAGCTGCGGTTCGGTCAAGGCTCGCCACACCTTCCGCGGAGGATGCGGAAGAAACTGATCGACGTGGATGGCCGTCGGATCCTCGTCGTTCAGAGCTCCTCCTCGTCCAGCAGGTCACGCAGGTTGGCCAGCTTGTCGCGCCAGTACCGTTCATACGGCGAAAGCCAGTCGGAGACTTCTCGCAGCGGACCGGCTTCCAGAGAGTAGACGCGATTGCGTCCCTGGCGCTCTTCCCGGACGAGCCCGGCTTCGCGGAGCACCCGAAGGTGTTCCGACAGGCTCGGTCGCCGCATGTCGAACTGGTCGGCGATCTCCCCCGCCGCCTGTGGGCCGTCGAGGAGAATGCCCAGCACCTCGCGGCGGGCCGGGTTGGCGAGCGCGGCGAAGACGTCGTCGTTGACCGGCACTAGCGCGGCCAGTTCCCGTAGCCGGAGGGTTCGGGCAGCCCCATCGCGTTGCCGTCAGGGTCTTTCAAGGAGGTCACCCGACCCCACGGCATCTCTTCCGCGTCCTCGACCTCGACGCCCCGGGCGCGAAGTTCCGTGATGTCGGCATCGACGTCGGAGGTGCTCAGCTGGAAGTGCACGCGCGTGTCGTGATCGAGACCACCGACGGCGTGGTCGACCAGGACGATGCCGGTTTCCGCCCCCCTGGGCCCGACCATGACGAACGGACCGTGCGGGCCGCTGACGTCGACGAGCAGATCGAAGCCGAGCTTGCCGACGTAGAAGTCACGCGCCTTGACCTGGTCGGACACCGGCACGGTGAGGAACTGGATGCGGTCGATGTTCATACCCAGACGATACGTAGGAGATTTCCTACATGTCAACTTCGACGGAAGGTCCCGCTGCCTGTTGGTCGGATTCCCGGGCTTCGCGCGCCCCGAGCGCCACGCCTGGGACGCTCACCGTCTCGAGCGTGGCGCTCGAGACATCATGAAGTCCGGCGGGGAACAAGGCTCGCCATTGAGCACCCATACAACCTCGACTTAAATAGAGGTCCAGTGTTCGTGACCAGCGCCGCAACGGCTTGAGTTCGCCTATGGACGAACTTTTAGCGTCGTCGGCATGAGCACTGAAACCACGGAACAGTCCCCGCTTCGCGTCGCCGTGATCATCGGGAGCGTCCGGCACGAACGATTCGCCGACGCCATCACGGGCTGGCTGCTGACCGAACTCGCCGCGATCGACGGCTTGGAGGTCGACCCGATCGACCTCGCCGACGTCGACCTCCCGTTGCAGGGAACCCAGCCCGGCGGCACCGAGACGCCGATCAGCGGCAGGCTGCACGCGGCCGACGCCTACCTTGTCGTCACCCCGGAGTACAACCACAGTTTCCCGGCCGCGCTGAAGAACGCGATCGACTGGCACTTCAGCGAATGGGCGCACAAGCCCGTCGCGTTCGTCGGCTACGGCGCGGGTTCGGGTGGAATCCGCGCGATCGAGCAGCTGCGGCTGATCTTCCCCGAGCTCAGGGCCACCACCATCCGCGACGCGGTGCTGCTGAACGCTCCGTGGACCCGTCTCGGTCCGAACGGATACGAGGGCACCGAAGGCGAGCGCGCCGCGCTGGCCGGGACGATGGCCGAGCTGGGCTGGTGGGCCCGCACGCTGCGCGCCGGACGGATCCAGGATCAGGAGAGTGCGGCATGAACCGCCTGACCACACAGGAACTCCGCATCGCGGCGGTGATCGCGCTCGGCGGCTTGATGGCCGTTCTGGACACCACGATCGTCGCGGTCGCGCTGCCGCGGTTCATGACGACCTTCTCCGCGTCCCTCACTACGATCCAGTGGGTCGTGACCGCCTACGCGCTCGCCATGGTCGCGGCGATGCCGTTGGCGGCCACCTTCGCTCAACGCTGGGGTGCCCGCCGGGTGTACCTGGCCGCGCTGCTCGTGTTCGCGGCGTCGTCCGCGGCCGCGGGAGCCGCCGGCGATCTCGGCTGGCTGATCGCGGCAAGGGCCGTGCAGGGGCTGGCAGGCGGCCTGATCAACCCCTTGGGAATGACCATCGGTTTCGGGGCCGTGGACCCGGCGCGCCGGAGCCGGATGACCACGATCACCGGGCTTCCTCTGCTGATCGGACCGATTCTGGGTCCGTTGCTCGGCGGCTTTCTGCTGGACAGCCTGTCGTGGCGGGCGCTGTTCTTCATCACCGTTCCGCCTGCGCTGCTCGGGATCGTCGGCGTGCTGCGCTGGATCCCCGCCGATGTCTCGTCGGCGGAACGCGCCCCGATCGACCTCGTCGGCGGTCTGCTGCTCGTCCCCGGCGTCGTCGCGGTGGCGTACGGGTTCAGCGAAGAGACGCTCGGCGCGGGCACCCGTGCGGCGATCGTCGTGGCCGGGCTGGCGCTCGTGGCCGTGTTCACGCGCCGGTCGTGGCGTCATCCCGCGCCGCTGCTGAACGTCCGGCTCCTGCGTGACCGGACGTTCGGGCGCAACACCGCGATCCTGGTCCTGTACGCCGCGCCGTACTTCGGCTCGATGCTGCTGATGCCCGCCTACATCCAGGTCATCCGCGGTGACTCGCCGATGGTCAGCGCGCTGATGTCGGTGCCGGCCGCGCTCGGGATGGGCATCACCATCCAGTTCGCGGCCCGTGTCCTGGAGCGCTTCGGTCCGCGGGTCGTCGTCGGGACAGGCTTGAGTCTCGCGATCGTCTCGACCGGGCTGACGATGCTCGTCCTCACCCCGGACACCCCTTATCCGCTGTTGGCGCTCTTGGGCGTGTTCCAGGGAGCCGGCACCGGAGCGATCATGATGCCCACGATCGTGAGTGCCGGCCGGAACCTGCGTGGCCCGGACCTCGCGTCCGGTTCCGCGATCCTCCCGCTGTCCAGCACCATCGCGAGCGCGGTCGGCACCGCGGCGGTGAGCGCCGTGTTCACCGGATTGATCGCCGAGGCCACTGGAGGACGGGGACTCGCGGCACTGGGCGATCCGTCGGCGGGCGCGACGCTCGCCGGGGACGTGGTCTCCGCGTATCGCCTGACGCTCGCCGGTGTCCTGGCGGTCATGGTGATCGCCCTGGTGGTCAGGCTGAGGACCCGGCCGGTCCCGGTAGCCTCGGCGGTGGAACCCACGACGGCACGGAGCGCAGCATGACGACCCCGACCCGGCTCGATGCCCACCTGACCATCAGCGAGGTCGCGAGCCGGGCGGGAGTCTCGGCCAACGCCGTCCGGTACTACGAGCGCTACGACGTCATCACCGCGCAGCGCACCGTGGGCAACGCGCGCCGGTTCACCATCGACGCCATCTGCCGGATCCGGCTCGCGGTCGCCGCCCAGCGGGTCGGGCTCAGCCTCGCCGAAAGCGCACAGATCCTGGCCGAGATCCCGCCGATGTCCCCCGACCTCGAGAAGTGGTCCCAGGCCGGGCAACGGCTCATCGACGCCGGCCAGGCCCGCATCGCCGAGCTCACCGCCGTGGTCGACGAGTACCGGACGCTGGACTTCCTCACGCGCTGAACGGTCCTTCCGCGGCGTTCGACCAGCGCGACACCGGGTGGTTCCCCAGACCGGGGTAGGCGACGGCCATCCCCCGGTCCGGGGACATCGACCACAGCAGGGCGGCAGGCGACGCGGCATGGTCCGCCCAGGCCGGGGACCACTCGGGGACGTACCGCTCGTAGATGCGACGGACCCGGGCCAGGTCCTTGGTCTCCAGCCTCGCGGGCCCGGTCATCCGCACCTGACGGACGTCATCGGGCGGGTCGAACGTCGCGACCATGACGGCGACCTCACGGTTCGCGCGAGCGGCGGCCAGGAACGGTGACGGCCGGTCGCCGGCCACCGGGGTGTGGAACCACAGCCTGCCTTCCTCGGCCACGAACCACATCATCGCCAGCGCCGGGTTCTCTCGGCCGGTGGTGGTGGCGACACTGGCGGGCAGGCGCGGCTCGTCGAGGAAGGCTTGTACGGCGAAACTCGCTTCGGTCATGAAGCCACCGTGCAACCTCGACCGCGGTCGAGGTCCAGCCCGAGTACATGAAGGCCCCCTTCCTTGCGCTAGACGCAAGGA
>NZ_JBHXJK010000065.1:0-47862 GCF_042723255.1 Amycolatopsis thailandensis | reverse complement strand
AAGGGGGCCTTCACGTACTTGCGGGCGCCCTAGCACAAGCTCCGACGATTTCCGGCCCGGAAGCTCTCACCGCGGCCGAGTTGTCCACAACACCCCGGTTATCCACAGGCGGGCGAATCAGGCCTGTCCGGCGGCCGGTCACCCTGGCAGCGTTGATCGCACACGCACCGTGATGATCGCTGAGGGGGATCGAGATGATGGGCACGGCCGAACAACCGTCCGCCGGCGCTTCGCACATCGAGCTGGGCAGATGGGGTGAAGAACTCGCGGTCCGGCATCTGGAGAAGACGGGCTACGTGGTCCTGAGCCGCAATTGGCGTTGCCGCGACGGCGAATTGGATCTTGTCGCGACCGACCGGAAACGCCTCGTCTTCTGCGAGGTGAAGACGAGGTCGGGGCTGGGCTACGGCGCGCCGGCCGAGGCGGTGACCCCGGCCAAGGCGGACCGAATCCGCCGTCTCGCGCACCAATGGCAGCGCACGTTCATGCTCCGCTGGTGTCCGGTCCGCTACGACATCATCGCGATCGTCGCCCGTCCGGACGCCCGGCCGCATGTGCGGCACATCAAGGCGGCGTTCTGAATGGCGCTGGCGAAAGCCTGGTCCGTCGCGTTGCTGGGCGTCGACGGCAGGATGATCGAGATCGAGGCCGACATCGGTGGCGGGGCGCCGAAGGTGACGATGGTGGGGCTGCCCGACATCGGGCTGAAAGAGGCCAAGGACAGGGTCCGCTCCGCCGTCCGCAACTCGGGCGAGACCTGGCCGGACGAGCGGGTCATCCTCGGTCTGTCCCCGGCCAACCTGCCGAAGGTGGGGTCCGGCTACGACCTGGGCATCGCGGCGGCGGTCATGGCCGCGACGGGGTCGGTTCCGGCCACGAAACTGCTGCACACCGTGCTGCTGGGTGAACTCGCCCTCGACGGCAGGGTGCGGGCCGTCCGCGGCGTCCTGCCGGGACTGCTCGCGGCGCGCAACGCCGGGTACCGGAGGGCGGTCGTGCCCGCCGAGTCGTTGTTCGAGGCCGCCCTCGTGGACGGCCTGGAAATCGGCGGCGTGACCCGGCTGAGCGATTTCGTGGGCTGGCTCAAGGGGGAAGGGGAGCTCGTCCGGCCCGAGCCGTTCACCCTCCAAGAGCCGACGCTGGTGCCCGACCTCGCCGATGTCGTGGGACAGCCGGAAGCGCGGTGGGCGCTGGAGGTGGCCGCGGCGGGCGGGCATCACCTGCTCATGACCGGTCCGCCCGGGGTGGGCAAGACGATGCTCGCGAAACGCCTCCCCGGTCTCCTGCCGCGACTGTCCGCCGAAGAGTCGTTGCAGGTCACCGCCGTCCATTCGATCGACGGTTCGCTCTCCCGGTCCGAACCGCTGATCACCGTGCCGCCGTTCGTCGCGCCGCACCATTCGATCAGCGTCCCCGCGCTGATCGGCGGTGGCAGCGGTCTCGCCGTTCCCGGTGCCATCAGCCGGGCGCACCGGGGCATCCTGTTCCTCGACGAGGTCTGCGAATTCGGCCCGGAACGGCTGGAGTCGCTGCGCACGGTCCTGGAAGAGGGCGAAGTACGGATCGCGCGGATCAAGGGCGCCGTGCGGTACCCGGCCCGGTTCCAGCTGGTGCTGGCGACCAATCCTTGTCCTTGCGCTCCGGCGAAGGAGGCCGATTGCGTCTGCTCGGCGTCCGCGCGGAGGCGGTACTTGGGGAGGCTGTCCGGACCGCTACTCGATCGGGTGGATCTGCGGGTCCGGTTGCGTCCGCTTTCCGCGCTCAGCGCGCATCTGAGTGAGCCGCCCGAAGCGTCGGCGGCCGTCCGGGAACGGGTTCTGGAGGCGCGCGAGCGAGCCGGAAAACGCTGGGCGGAGCACGGCTGGCCGACGAACGCGGAGGTGCCCGGCCCGGCGCTGCGCCGCGAGTTCGCGCTGCCGCCGCAGGTCACGGCGTTGCTGGACCGTGCGCTGGAGCGAGGCGCGATCACCGCGCGCGGCGCGGACCGCTGCCTTCGCATCGCTTGGACGCTCGCCGATCTGAGGGGCACCGACAAGCCGGAGGCGGACGAGGTCGCGGCCGCGTTGAACTTCCGAGAGAGGTCATCCGGATGAGTGAACTCGACGCCGAGCGGATCGCGCGGTCGTACCTCCTGCGCGTGGCCGAGCCCCCGGCGCCCGCTTTGGTCGGTTTCGTGGGCGAACACGGCCCGGTCGTCGCCGCGGAACGAGTGTCGCGGGCGGATTGCCCGCCGAAGGTGCGTGACGAGACGGCCGCCCGGCGCGCGCACGACTACGCCGAGCGCGATCTGGAGCGGGCTGCCGCCGCCGAGACCAGGCTCGTCATCCCCGAAGACGGCGAATGGCCGGCTTGGCCCTTGCTTTCGCTGGCCGTCGCCCAAGGCAGGGGCGTCTCCGGTGTGGCGCCGCCACTGGCGCTGTGGGTGCGAGGTCCGGCCAGGCTCGACGAGGCGGTGGACCAGGCGATCGCGATCGTCGGCGCCCGTGCGGCGACCGGATACGGTGAGCACAACGCGGCCGAGCTGGGTTACCACTTGGCGAGCCGGGGAATCCCGGTGTTCTCGGGAGCGGCGTACGGCATCGACGGCGCGGCTCATCGGGGCGCGCTGAGCGCCGGCGGTACGACGGTCGCCCTGCTCGGCTGCGGGATCGACGCCGGGTACCCGGCGCAGCACACGACCTTGTTGCGCACCATCGGGAAGACCGGCGCGGTGGTGAGCGAGTATCCGCCGGGCACCTCGCCCGCGAGGCATCGCTTCCTCGTCCGCAACAGGCTCATCGCCGCGCTCACGGAAGGGACGGTCGTGGTCGAGGCGGGCAGGCGCAGCGGCGCGCGGAACACCGCCGGCACGGCACGGGCGCTGGGCAAGGTCGTGATGGCGATGCCAGGGCCGGTGTCCTCGGGGATGTCGGCCGGCTGCCACGCGCTGATCCGCGAAGGCGAGGCCACGCTGGTGACCTCGGTCGACGAGATCCTGGAGACCGCGGGGCGGCTGGGGGAGCCGGGCGCGGATCCGGCGAAACCGCGACGTCGCACCGACCGGCTCGGTCCGGAAGCACTCCGCGTGCACGACGCGCTGTCCGAACGGTCGCCGAGACCCGAGGAACGGATCGCGGCCGAGTCCGGCGTTCCGATCGAGCGCGTCCGCGCGCTGCTCCCCGAACTGGAATTCGACGGCTTCGCGGAAAGAAGTGACACAGGGTGGCGAAGACGGCCTACCAAGACCTGACTGGCCTACACCCGAGACGCCATCCCGGCACGATCCGACCACGGACACCGCATCAGGGTGCGGCGATACTTGACCATCTGCCGTACATCGCGCAGCGTGATCGGCATGCCGTCGACCGAAGGCCCCCACGGCACGGGAAAACGCGCCCGCAGACCCGATCTGCGTGCCGCCCGTGCGGCGCTTCCGGAACCCGTCCGGAAGCTGATCGACGACTACGAGCGGCATCTTTCCCTGGAGCGCGGGCTTTCCGCGCATACGGTGCGTGCCTATCTCGGCGACGTGGTCTCGCTGCTGGGTTTCGTGGACGGGAACGGCGGCCGGTTCGAGGATCTCGACATCGGGACACTGCGTGGCTGGCTTGCCCGGCAACGCGAGGACGGCGCCAGCCGGACGACCCTGGCCAGGCGCGCGGCCGCAGCCCGCACTTTCACCGCGTGGGCCCACCGGGGCGGGGCGCTCGCGGCCGACCCGGGCGGGCGGCTGGTGGCGCCGCGCGCGCACCGCAAGCTGCCCGGGGTCCTCCGCGCGGAACAGGCGAACGAGGTCATGCGCTCCTCAGCCGCCGGTGCCGAACAGCGGGACCCGGTCGCCTTGAGGGACAGTGCCATCGTGGAACTGCTCTACGCGACCGGTGTGCGGGTCTCGGAACTGTGCGGGCTGGACGTCGGCGACGTCGATTTCTCCCGCAGGGTCGTGCTTGTGCTGGGCAAGGGCGGCAAGGAACGCGTCGTGCCGTTCGGCGTCCCCGCCGAAACGGCCATGCGGGTGTGGCTCGACGAGGGCAGAGGAAAGCTCGCCGTCGAGACGAAGGGGGCGGCCGAAGCCGCGCTCTTCCTGGGGGCGCGAGGAGGCAGGCTCGATCCGCGGGCGGCCCGCCGGGTCGTCCACGACGCCGTCGGCTCGGTTCCCGGCGCGAACGACATGGGACCGCACGGCCTGAGGCATTCGGCGGCCACTCATCTGCTCGAAGGCGGTGCCGATCTTCGAAGCGTTCAGGAACTGCTTGGTCACGCTACGCTGGCCACAACGCAGCTCTACACTCATGTGACCGTCGATCGGCTGAAGGCGATCCACGACCGCGCGCACCCCCGGGCCCGATGATGCCGGGGAGAACTCGGCAGGTGACCCGGCGGCCCGAACCGGCGGCGCACGCGCATCCGCACGAGCACGGAGAACACGCTGAGTCGCATGCTGAGAACGGCGGTCCGATGACCGTCGACCCACATGTCACCGAAGCCGCCGGGAAACACCGTCCCGGCGGGAGCGGTCCTGCCGTCGCGCCCGGAGCGCGGACGGCCTACGAGGTGGACGCCGGGATCCAGGCGCTGTGGCGGGAGTTCACCGAGTCGCCGGACCAGATCGTGCGCGACAGGCTCGTCCTGCACTACGCCCCGCTCGTCAAGTACGTCGCCGGCCGGGTCGGCACCGGGCTGCCGACCCACGTCGACGTCGGAGACCTGATCCAGTCCGGGATCTTCGGCCTGGTCGACGCGATCGAGAAGTTCGAACCCGCCAGGGGCCTGAGGTTCGAGACCTACGCCATGCAGCGCATCCGGGGCGCCATCCTGGACGATCTCCGTTCCCAGGACTGGGTGCCCAGGGCGGTGCGCAGCAAGGCCCGCGAGGCCGAGCGCGCGCTGGAACGCCTCGGTGCCCGCCTGAACCGCACACCGACCGACGCCGAGCTGGCGGCCGAGCTCGAAATCAGCGTCGACGACCTGCGCGAGTTCTACGGCCAGCTCCAGCTCACCAGCGTCATCGCGCTGGAAGACCTCGTCGCCGCGGGCAAGGACAGTGGCTCGCTGGTCGACACGCTGCCCGACGACGGAGCCGTCGACCCGGTGGCAGTCCTGGTCGACCAGGACAACCGCCGCCAGCTGGCGCAGGCGATCGCCCAGCTCACCGAACGCGACCGGATCGTGGTCGGTCTCTACTACTTCGAGAGCCTGACGCTCGCCGAGATCGGCAAGGTCCTCGGCGTCACCGAGTCCCGGGTCAGCCAGCTGCACACCCGCGCCGTCATGCGCCTGCGCGCGAAACTGGTCGAGCAGACCTGACGGCCCGGGCCGCCGGACGTGTCGTCCGTCCAGACACGCGTGTCGTCCGTCTGATCACGCGTGGTCTCTGTTGGCAACCGCCGCCTCGACGCGACCCCGGAGCACCTCCTGGACGTCATTCCGGTGAGACCGGCTCACGGCCAAGATCGGGCGGGGCCTCATGTGATCAAAGGCGGATCTCTCGTGATCGGGCACGGGACACGTGTGTTCGGAGCCGGGACTCGTGTGATCGGGCGCGGGACACGTGTGCTTGCGGATGGATCTCGCGCGGCCAGGGCGGGTCTCGTGTGATGGGGCCGGTGCGACTCGCGTGGCCAGGGCGAGACTCGCGTGCTCGGGCGGGGACTCGCGCGACGCGGGGCCGGACGACACACGTGATCAGGTGGCCGACACGCGTGATTGGGCGGACGACACGCGTCCTCGGGGCGGGACTTGCGTGGCCAGGGGCGGGATTCGTGTGATCAGGGCCGGGACTCGCGTGACCAGAGGCGGGACTTGCGTGGCCAGGGCCGGGATTCGTGTGATCAGAGGCGGGACTCGCGTGACCAGAGGCGGGACTCGCGTGGCCTAGGGCGGGACTCGTGTGATCGGGGGCGGGACTTGCGTGATTGGGGGCGGGACTCGTGTGATCGGGGGCGGGACTTGCGTGATTGGGGGCGGGACTCGTGTGATCGGGGGCGGGACTCGCGTGATTGGAGGCGGGACTCGTGTGATCGGGGCCGGGGCTCGTGTGATCAGAGGCGGGACTCGCGTGATTGGGGCCGGGACTTGCGTGACCAGAGGCGGAACTCGTGCGATCAACTGGGCGGCAGCCGTAGGTAGTGGACGGAAGCGTGCTCAGCCGGGCGGAACACCTGGCGAAGGTCCAGGGACAGGGGTCAGTCTCCTTCCCACGGTTTGAGGCGGATCTCGGACGGTTCGCCGATCAACGCGAGCGGATCGACGTACTCCTCGCCCCGCCGGACACCGAAATGCAGGCAAGCCGGCTCGGGGCAGCCCGGGTGGCCGGCGACGAGCGTTCCGAGCACTTGGCCCCGGTAGACCTGATCACCCGCGGTGACCGTCGGACTGAGGGGTTGGTAAGTGGTGTGCAGGCCTCCTTCGTGATCGATCGAAACCACCCCGCGGCCCGCCACCTGCCCGGCGAACATCACCACTCCTTCGGCGGCCGCGAGCACGTTCGTGCCCGGTGCGGCGGCGAGGTCGATGCCCCGGTGGCCGGGACCGTACGGCGTCGATGGCGGCTCGAAGTACCTGGTGACACTGGGTGCCGACGAGAGCGGCCAGGAGAGGCGTCCTTGCGGAGAGGGCGCGCCTCTGGCCGTTCCCGGCATCGTCGAAGCGGTCAAGAGCGCGAGCACGGTCGCGAGGATCATGAGGTGGGGAAGGCGTCGAGGACGCCCCGGGCGGCGGTGCCTGCCGCCGGTGCGGTCGATCGCGAAGGAATGCCTGGTGACGGGGCGGGAACAGGATGTCGTGGTCATGTGTTCCAGCTTGGGGGGACGGCGTGGCGAGCGGGGCGCGCCGGGGGAATCTGTGGATAACCGGGGCGGTTGTGGACAACCCCTCTCATCAGGGGCTGCCGGTGCGGTACCCGGTGGCGACAGGGAGTAGACTCTTTTGCGCGGTCCGCGGCAGTGGACTGACTTCGCGTGCACGTGCGCGCTCCCGATGGCCGATCTCCTCACGGAGGGTCAGGACAAGCGGGGGCACACGGCCCGGCGGTCCTTGGGGTTACTCGACTTCCGGGTCCGGGCCCGAGCATCTGCACCAGGGCGATCGGCCACCCGGCCGAGAGCGACGAACCGAGCAAGCGCGTTCCGGCCAGGCCGGGCGCGCACGACACAGAAGAGGTTGATTCCGGCAATGGCCGTCGTCACCATGAAGCAGCTGCTCGACAGCGGCGTGCACTTCGGGCACCAGACCCGTCGGTGGAACCCGAAGATGAAGCGCTACATCTTCACCGAGCGCAACGGCATCTACATCATCGACCTGCAGCAGACGCTGACGTACATCGACCGTGCGTTCGAGTTCATCAAGGAAACCGTCGCGCACGGCGGCACCATCATGTTCGTCGGCACGAAGAAGCAGGCTCAGGAAGCCATCGCCTCCGAGGCCTCCCGCGTGGGCATGCCCTACGTGAACCAGCGCTGGCTCGGCGGCATGCTGACCAACTTCCAGACGGTGCACAAGCGTCTCCTCCGCCTGAAGGAGCTCGAGTCGCAGGAGCAGACCGGCGGCTTCGCCGGCCTGACCAAGCGCGAGATCCTCACGCTCACCCGTGAGAAGGACAAGCTCGAGAAGACCCTCGGCGGTATCCGCGACATGGCCAAGGTGCCGAGCATCGTGTGGATCGTCGACACGAAGAAGGAGCACATCGCCGTCGGCGAGGCTCGCAAGCTGAACATCCCGGTCGTCGCGATCCTGGACACCAACTGCGACCCCGACGAGGTCGACTACCCGATCCCGGGTAACGACGACGCGATCCGTTCGGCCGCGCTGCTGACCAAGGTCGTGGCCGAGGCCGCCGCCGCCGGTCTGATGGCCCGCTCCAGCCGCAACGGTTCCTCCGCCGACGCCAAGCCCGAGGCGGGCGTCGCCACGGACGAGCCGCTGGCCGAGTGGGAGAAGGAGCTGCTCGCCGGCTCCGAGACCGCCGCCGCGGACGCCAAGGAAGCCGCCGCCGCGACCGGCGCGACCACCGAGGCCCCGGCCGAGCAGGCCACCGCCTCCTCCTGATCCACCCGCTTGTGGGGCCGCCTCCGGGCGGCCCCACGAGTACCTCCCCAAAAGACTTTCTCGTACCTGAAAAGGACGGATACACCCACGATGGCGAACTACACCGCCGCAGACGTGAAGCGTCTCCGCGAGCTGACCGGCTCCGGCATGATGAACTGCAAGAAGGCGCTTGAGGAGAACGACGGCGACTTCGACAAGGCCGTCGAGTTCCTGCGCATCAAGGGCGCCAAGGACGTCGGCAAGCGCGCCGAGCGCGCCACCGCCGAGGGCCTCGTCGCCGGTGACGGCGGCGTCCTGATCGAGCTCGACTCCGAGACCGACTTCGTCGCGAAGAACGAGGACTTCCAGGCTCTCGCCTCGAAGATCGTCGAGGTCGCGAAGGCCGAGAAGACCAGCGACGTCGAGAAGCTGAAGGCCGCCTCGCTCGACGGCAAGACCGTCGACGAGCAGGTCCAGGAGCTGGCCGCCCGTATCGGTGAGAAGCTCGAGCTGCGCCGTGTCGCCGCCTACGAGGGCACCACCACCACGTACCTGCACCGTCGCGGTGCGGACCTTCCCCCCGCCGTCGGCGTGCTCATCGAGTACACCGGTGAGGGCGAAGCCGCCGCCGAGGCCGCTCGTGGCGCCGCCATGCAGGTCGCCGCGCTCAAGGCCAAGTACCTCACCCGTGAAGAGGTCCCGGCCGAGATCGTCGAGAACGAGCGCCGCGTCGCCGAGGCGACCGCCCGCGAAGAGGGCAAGCCGGAGCAGGCCATGCCCAAGATCATCGAGGGCAAGGTCAACGCCTACTACAAGGACAACGTCCTGCTCGAGCAGCCGTCGGTCAAGGACAACAAGAAGACCGTCAAGGCCCTGCTCGACGAGGCCGGCGTGGCCGTGAGCCGGTTCGCCCGGTTCGAGGTCGGCCAGGCCTGATCCAGGCGCGGAACACAAAGAACCACCACTGTGCCCCGTCTCCGTCCATCGGGGACGGGGCACAGTCGGGTTTCAGAGCATTAGGGAGGGCGACATGGGTGTCCGGGTCGAAGGCGGATACCGGCGGGTGCTGCTGAAACTGGGCGGCGAGATGTTCGGCGGCGGTTCCATCGGGGTTGATCCGGATGTGGTGCACTCGGTCGCCCAGCAGATCGCCGACGTCGCACGCACGGGGGTGCAGATCGCCGTCGTGATCGGCGGCGGCAACTACTTCCGCGGCGCGGAACTGTCGCAGCGCGGCATGGACCGCGACCGCGCCGACTACATGGCGATGCTCGGCACCGTCATGAACTGCCTGGCGTTGCAGGACTTCCTGGAGAAGGAGGGCCTGCCCACCCGCGTGCAGACCGCCATCACCATGGGGCAGGTCGCCGAGCCGTACATCCCGCGCCGCGCCGAGCGTCACCTGGAGAAGGGCCGCGTCGTCATCTTCGGCGCCGGGGTCGGCATGCCGTACTTCTCGACCGACACCGCCGCCGCGCAGCGCGCGCTCGAACTCGGCTGCGAAGCCGTCTTGATGGCGAAGGCCGTCGACGGTGTCTACACCGCGGACCCGAAGAGCGACCCGACCGCCGAGATGTTCCACGAGATCAGCCACCGCGAGGTGCTGGAACGGGACCTCAAGGTCGCCGACGCCACCGCGTTCAGCCTGTGCATGGACAACAACATGCCGATCATCGTGTTCAATCTGCTCACCGAGGGGAACATCGCTCGTGCGGTCAGTGGTGAGAGGATCGGCACCCTGGTCGACACCCCCGCCGACGGGGTTTCCGCGTAGTCCTGCTCTGATCTCCGTAATCGGTACGCATACACAACAACGGGAGTTGCCGTGATCGACGAGACCCTCCTCGACGCCGAGGAGAAGATGGAAAAAGCGGTGTCCGTCGCCAAGGAGGACCTGTCGTCGGTACGCACCGGCCGGGCCCACCCCGGGATGTTCTCGCGCGTTGTCGTCGACTACTACGGCGCGCCGACCCCGCTGAACCAGCTGGCGGGCGTCAACATCCCCGAAGCCCGGATGGCGCTGGTCAAGCCTTACGACCAGACCTCGCTCAACGCCATCGAGAAGGCGATCCGCGAGTCGGACCTCGGCGTGAACCCGAGCAACGACGGCAACGTGATCCGCATCGTCATCCCGCAGCTCACCGAAGAGCGCCGCAAGGAGATGGTGAAGGTCGCCAAGGCCAAGGGTGAGGACGCCCGCGTCTCGATCCGCAGCGTCCGCCGCAAGGCCAAGGAAGAGCTGGACCGGATCAAGAAGGACGGCGAGGCGGGCGAGGACGAGGTCGTCCACGCCGAGAAGGAACTGCAGAACCTCACCGACTCGTACACGCACAAGGTCGACGAGCTGGTGAAACACAAGGAAGCCGAGCTACTCGAGGTCTGATGAGCCAGGTGAGCGAGGAACGCGAGGACCGGGTGGACGCCCCGGAGCCGGCTCCGGCGGCGATGCCGGAGCCCGAAACCGTGCCGGAACCGGCGCGGAAGGTTTCCCGCGCCGGCCGCAACCTGCCCGCCGCGATCGGGGTCGGGTTGCTGCTGGGGGCGGCGATCGTCACGTCCTTGCTCACCGTGCGCTTCCTGTTCATCGGCATCATCGCGATCGCGATCGCGGTCGGCACGATCGAGCTGGCCGGGGCACTGAAGCGCGCGGCGGGCATCCGGATCGCGCTGGTCCCGGTGCTCGTCGGCGGTCAGGCGATGATCTGGCTGGCCTGGCCGTACGGCCGTGAAGGCGCGCTGACGGCGTTCGTGCTGACGGTGCTCGTCTGCCTGCTGTGGCGGTTGCCCGGCGGGGCGGACGGCTACCTGCGCGACATCAGCGCGTCGGTCTTCGCCGCCGCGTACATCCCGCTTTTCGGCGCCTTCGCCGCCATGCTCGTCCCGCCGGAGGACGGTGTCGGCCGGGTCCTGGCGTTCATGATCGGCGTCGTCGCCTCGGACACCGGCGGCTACATCGCCGGCGTGCTGGGCGGCAAGCACCCGATGGCGCCCAGCATCAGCCCGAAGAAGACCTGGGAGGGCTTCGCCGGTTCGCTCGTGGCCGGTGTGGTCGCCGGTGCGCTGACCCTGAGCCTGCTGCTCGACGGCCACGCCTGGCAGGGCGTGCTGTTCGGCGCGGCGATCGTCTGCACCGCGACGCTCGGCGATCTCGTCGAGTCGCTGATCAAACGCGACCTCGGCGTCAAGGACATGGGGAACATGCTGCCGGGGCACGGCGGGCTGATGGACCGGCTCGACTCGTTGCTCCCTTCGGCCGTCGTCTCCTGGCTGCTGCTTTCGGCGTTCGTCCCCGTTTAGGCGAAACTCGTGTGACAAGCCCAGCACCCTGGGCCAAGGTCGAAGTATGCGAACTCGACGGATGAGTAAGCGACTTCTGGCCCTGGCACTGAGCGTGGTCACGTTCGGCGCCCTGACGACAGCCGTGGCGGAAGCGGGCGAAAGCCCGGTCGTCCGCACGGATTCCGGTCCCGTTCGCGGCGTGAGCACCAGCGAATACCGGAGTTTCCAAGGCATTCCGTTCGCCGCGCCACCCGTCGGTGACCTGCGCTGGGCGCCTCCGGCCAGACCCACGCCGTGGACCGCCGTGCGGGACGCGAGCAAGCCCGGTCCCCGCTGCGCGCAGGGGCCGGGGCTCGGTTCGGCCCCGAGCGACGACGAGGATTGCCTGTATCTCAACGTGATCAGCCCGGCCAAAGCGGCGCACAAGCCGCGGCCGGTGATGGTCTGGGTGCACGGTGGCGGGTTCACCTCCGGCGCCGGCGGCGATTACGACTTCAAGCGCATGGCCCTCGGCGGGGACGTCGTCGTGGTGACCGTGAACTACCGGCTGGGCGTGTTCGGCTTCTTCGGCCACCCGGAGCTCGGACGCGACTCCGGCGTCTTCGGCCTCCAGGACCAGCAGGCCGCTCTTCGCTGGGTGCAGCGCAATGCCCGCGCGTTCGGGGGCGATCCCCGGAACGTCACGCTGTTCGGTGAGTCCGCCGGAGGGATGAGCACGTGCGCTCAGCTGGCCTCGCCGTCGGCCGCGGGATTGTTCCACCGCGCGATCATCCAGAGCGGTCCGTGCACCCTGACCTGGCCTGACGGCGGCTTCGCCCCCGGCGTACCGGCGGGTTCGCCGTATCTGCCGCGTGCCACCGTCGAAGCGATGGGCGCCGACGCGGCCAAGAAGCTCGGCTGTGCCGACGTCGCTTGCCTTCGCCGTCTCCCGGTGAAGGATCTCGTGAATCAGCCGCTCGCGACCCCCGCGTTCGGCACCGGCCTGCTTCCCGAGCATCCGGCGACCGCGCTGAAGGCGGGCCACTTCGCCCGCGTCCCGGTGCTGACGGGCGTGACCAGGGACGAGGCGAGGTTGTTCGTCTCCCTGTACCCCGGTCATCCCTTCACGGAGGAGCACTACCGAGAACTGCTGCGGACCGCCTTCGGGGAGAAGGCGCCGCTCGTCGCCGCCCGGTATCCGTCTGCGAAGCACGGCAGCCCGGCGATGGCGTTCGCGGACGCGATGACCGACAGGATCTGGGGCTGCCCCCAGGCGGGGACCGAGCGGTTGCTGCGCGAGCGGACCCGGACTTTCGGCTACGAATTCGCCGACCGGGACGCTCCACCGCTTCTCCCGGCCCCTCCTGGAATGCGCATGGGCGCCTCACATGGATCCGAATTGAGTTATTTGTCTGATATTGCCGGGCTCCCGGTGAAATTGACTCCGGCGCAGCAGGAGCTCGCGGCACAAATGATTCAGTACTGGACCCGGTTCGCGAGGACCGGCGATCCGAACGGCGAGGATCTGCCGAAGTGGCGTCCTTCGCCACGAACCCAGTCACTGGTACCGGGCGCGATCGGCCCGGTCGACCTCGCGGCCGTGCACGATTGCGGGTTCTGGGCGGGTATCTGAAAAGAGAGCCGGGGTGACCAAGCGGTCGCCCCGGCTCTCTTTCAGTCGTCGTAAGGATCGTCGACTTCGGCGCTGCCCCAGCCTTCGACGGCCCGGGAGTGGTCGATCACGGCGAACACCGAGCCGTCCGGGTCGGCGAGGATCGCCATCCGGCCGAACGGGGTGTCGTAGGGCTGGACGACGACGGCGCCGCCGAGCATCAGGGCCTGCCCCGCCGTGGCGTCCGCCCCGCGGGCCGGGTCGAGTTCGAGGTAGACCATCCAGTGCGGCGGGGTGTCCGGCCGGTATTCCGAACCCATCACGTACCGGTACAGCACCGGTTCGTGCTCGATGAGCCATTCGGCGTAGTCGAGCGACGTGCCGTCGCCGATCTGGTGGCTGGTGTAGTCGAAGAGACGGCAGTAGAAGTGGTCCGCCGCCGCGCCGTCGTGGGTGTTCAGGTCCGCGCCGCTGAAGGTGTTGGGCACGCCGGTCGCGAACTCCCAGGTGGCCGGGGGTTCCCAGAAGACGACGTGCGCGCCGCACGCGTCGACGGCGTGGATGATGTTGCCACGATGGGGAATCGCCACCGGTCCGAGCGTGACCCGGCCACCGAGACTGTCCACCCATTCGGCGGCCGCGGCCGCCTGGGGCACCGAGATGTGGACGCTCCAGCCGAACGGTCCCTCCGCGCCCGCGCGGTACAGGCCACCGGCCGGGACGCCGTTGAGCGTCGCGATCGAGTAGCGGCCCGTCGGCGTCGCGGGATCACGCTGAACGGTGAACTCCCAGTCGAAAAGTCCGCTGTAGAAGGTTTGAACGGCCGCTTCGTCTCTGCACGCGAGTTCGATCCAGCACGGGATTCCTGAAGGGATTACGGAAGTGTGGGCGGCCGAGCCAAGCGACATGCGGTTCTCCCTAACCGGTGGGGAGAGTAAAGTCTAGTCGCTATCCGCATTGTTTCCGTGAGAGATTTCGAACCGGGTGGCCCGGAACCCGGCCCGGTGTCCCATCGTTGGAGCTTCCGTGCGCTGGTTTCCCCGAGCTGTCTCCTCCTTCCGCCGCGGCGGTGACGAGGTGCTGCCGAGCCCGAACATCTGGTACTACCAAAAGGCTTACGAGGTCGAGAACCGCGCGCAGGACGTCGACGACGAGATCTGGCGGGTGCTCGCCGGGGCTAGGGACTGGTCCGGTGCCGACGTGCTCGACATAGGTTGCGGAGACGGGTTCCACCTGCCCCGGTTCGCCGCGACCGCGCGATCGGTGCTCGGGATCGAGCCGCACGAGCCGCTCGTCCGTGACGCGCGGCGCCGCGTCGGGGAGCTGCCGAACGTCGAGGTGCGGCAAGGCCGTGCGCAGCGGCTTCCGGTGCCGGACGCGGCTTTCGACGTCGTCCACGCGCGGACAGCGTACTTCTTCGGCCCAGGTTGTGAACCCGGCCTTCGCGAGGCGGAGCGGGTGCTGCGGCCGGGCGGGACGCTGCTGATCGTGGACCTCGATGTGACCAGTGAGCCTTACGGGCGCTGGATGCGGCTGGATCTGCCGCACTACGACCCGCCGGGAGTCGAGAAGTTCTTCGCCCGTCAGGGATTCGACTGCCACAAGGTGATGACGCGGTGGCTGTTCGAGGACGCCGCCGCGATGGAAGCGGTGCTGAAGATCGAGTTCAGCGCTCCGGTCGCGGAGAAGGCGATCGCGGAGGTCCGGCGCCTGAACGAGGTTTCGTCAGGCGCCGGCGTGGAGCAGGTGACGCTGCCGGTGGGCTATCGCGTGCATACGCGCACCAAGCCCACCGGCCTCGTCGTGCCTGGTCACTCCGTGTCCTCGGCGGAAGCCGCGTCCGGAGCGGTGTCGTCGGCCTCGCCGAGGATGCCGTAGATCGTCCGGCGCGCCTCGTTGAGGACGTCGACGGTCCGGGCCTGCTGGCCCTCGCTGCCGGCGTGCATGACCTGCGCGACAGCCGCGGCCAGGGTCGCCCCCGCCTTGCGCAGGTTCACCTCGACCGGGTCGACGTCGTGGGCGATCTGCTCCCACGGCGGGACGGCGTCCTGCTGCTCGGCCGCCGCACGGCCGGATTCGGTGAGTTCGAACAGCTTCTTGCCGCTCTCGTCCTTGCTGATCACCAGGCCTTCGTCGGCCAGCATCTGCAAGGTCGGGTACACCGAGCCGGGGCTCGGCTTCCAGAAGCCGCCGCTGCGCTCGCCGATCTCGCGGATGATCTCGTAGCCGTGCCTCGGCTGTTCGGAAAGCAGCGCGAGGATCGCGGCGCGGACGTCACCGCGCTTGCCGCGCCGTCCGCCGGGGCCACCTCGGCGGCCGTGCCGATGACGGTGGCCGGGCCCACCCGGACCCGGGGGGAAGTCGCCGAAGCCGCCGCGAGCCCAGGGCCCGAAGGCGGGTCGGCCGTGTTCTGAAGGGAAAGGTCGTCGTCGCATGATGTGAATCCTCTCTACGTAATGTTCCGACTCGTTCACGATATATCGGAAACGGTCGCACGGCAACCCTCCTCGGGTGAGCTGCGTCTCAGCGGCTTGTGCTCGTCAGGTTCGGGGGAGCGGTGACACGAGACCCGGCACCAGGGTGTGCGCGACATGGTGTCCGGCGGCCGCGACGTCACAGGTCGTGAGATCGACGCTGATGATCTCGAAGCCGCGTGCTTCGACTCGGTCCTGATACGCCTTGAGCCGCCGTTCCCCGAGCGCGGGCAGGTCGTCCCAAGCCCGGTCCGGCAGGTTGCGCAGCCGTGCCGCGACCCCGCCGCCCGCCCGCGGATCGAGGCGGATCTGGTGGAGGCAAAGGGGATCGGTGACGTCGGCGAAGTCGTCGCGATAGGAGTCGAGATAGCGCCTGTCCGCCCGGTACGGCTTGAGATCGCCGTGCTCCCGGCGCAGGGCGGAAAGTCCGCGTTCGTCGTCGAGGGCCCGGTAGGTGTGGTGCAGCGCGAAACCCTCGGCGAGTGCCTCCTTGGCGGCTTCGAGCGCGTCCGGCCGGGCGGCGAAACCGAGGGACAGCCGGCGCGCCACGCGGTCGAACACCGCGGCGGCGATCGCCGGGACGTCGAATTCGTTGTCGAGCGGGATGAGCGTGACCTCGTGGCCGTCCGCGGTGTCGGCGATCAGCGACCGGATCCCGTCCGGGATCGGGAGCCGCGCGAGACGGGGCATGCCGGTCCACCAGAGTGTGGTGGGGTCGCCTGCGAGGGCCTCTTCGAGACCGGATGTGACAGCCTGCTCTTCGGAGGTTCCGGTAGCGAGGCCCGCGGGGAGAGGATCGGCGAAGCGGGCTTCTCCCGCTTGCCGTTCGCGGGAAACCAAGAACGCCGGTACCCAGACGGCCTCCCCGGTGGTGTGGGAAAAGCCCTCCACCCACGAGCAGTCCGAGTCCGTCGTCAGCGGTGCGAAGGGGAAGCCGGGGGAGCGGTACCGCTCGGCCGAGTAGAGCTTCAGGCGGCGAGGGTCGAGCGCTGGGACGCCGTAGCGAGCGAGCTGCTCGTAGCTGCCGAAGCGCACTTCGCGATCCGGGGCGAGCCAGCTGCCGCAGTAACGCTTCACTGCTTCGCCGACGGCTGCCTGCCGGGCGAGATCGAAATCGTGCCACGCCGCGCCGACGGCTTCGCGGTCATTGGGCCAGTTCGTGACGCGGCGCATGTCCGCGATGTCGGCCTGGCACAAGCGCAGCCTGGCGGGCATGCCCGGCGACGGCGGTATCTCGCGGAGCCCGGTCACGATCCCGGTCCGGTCGTCGATCAGCGACACGGGCGCGGAAACGGTCCGGGCGCGGTCCGGGATGGGAAGGACCGGGCGGCGGATCTCAGTCAGCTCCGCCGGGTTCAGCTCGATCTCGCCGGTGGTGATCGCGGTCCGCCCGCCCGAGAGCCAGTGTTCGAGGTGCGTGGCGACGTTCGCCAGCACCCAGCGGAGATCTCCCGGACCCAGCGCGGGCGGGATCGCGTCGAGCGTGTGAAGTTCCCGCGAGGCCGCGCGCCGGCGGGCGACGACGTCGGCGAAATCGATCCCGCCGGGGGCGATGGCGGGCCCGGCGATCACCCGGCCGCGTTCGCGGCGCAGTGGCAGCCACCGCACGCCGTTCCCGGCGCACAAGGTGTCCAAAGTGGTCAGCTCGGCACGGGCGGGATGGTCGAAGGCCGCGACCACGAGGGTGTGCTCCGCGTCCACTTCGGACAGATCGTGCAGGATTCCCACGTTCGCGTACCCGCTGACGGCGAGCAGGTCCGCGAGCGGCTCGGTGAGCGCCCGGGATCCGGTGAGGAGAACCGTGGTTTCGGGAATGATGGTGGATCACCTCCGCTCACCGAGTCTCGGACCGGGTATGACGTACGCGCGTCTCCTCGTATGCGATCCGCACGGTCGGGCCGGGTGTGGTTCACGTGACCTGGGGAACAGCGACCCGGGGCGGCCCGGGCGCGTCGGAGGTGGACATGGGACACTGAGTGAGCTATGACTGCCCTCCCTCTCGTCTTCGACGCGCCCAAGCGCGGCCTTCCGCCGCGCCACCTCGCCGACCTCACCGCCGCCGAGCGGGCCGAGGCCGTCGCCGAGCTGGGTGAGAAGCCGTTCCGCGCGAAGCAGCTGTCGAACCACTACTTCTCGCGGCTCACGGTGAACCCGGAGGAGATGACCGACATCCCGGCGGCGTCGCGGGAGAAGCTCGTCGGCGACCTGATGCCGACACTGCTCACCGAGATCAAGGCGCTCGCCTGCGACGACGGCACCACCCGCAAGACCCTGTGGCGCGCGCACGACGGGACGCTGCTGGAGAGCGTGCTCATGCGCTACCCGGACCGCGCGACCCTGTGCATCTCGAGCCAGGCGGGCTGCGGCATGGCGTGCCCGTTCTGCGCGACCGGACAGGGCGGTCTCGACCGGAACCTTTCGACGGCGGAGATCGTCGACCAGGTCCGTTCGGCCGCCGCCGTGATGCGCGACGGCGAGATGGCGGGCGGCCCCGGCCGCCTGTCGAACATCGTCTTCATGGGGATGGGCGAGCCGCTCGCGAACTACAAGCGGGTGGTGGCGGCGGTCCGGCGGATCACGGATCCCTCGCCGGACGGGCTGGGGATCGGCCAGCGTTCGGTGACGGTGTCGACCGTCGGCCTCGCGCCGGCGATCCGCAAGCTGGCGGACGAGAAGATGCAGGTGCGGCTGGCGGTCTCGCTGCACACGCCGGACGACGAGTTGCGCGACACGCTGGTGCCGGTGAACGAGCGCTGGTCGGTGGACGAGGTCTTGTCCGCTGCCCGTTACTACGCGGACACGTCGGGCCGGCGGGTTTCGATCGAGTACGCGCTGATCCGGGACATCAACGATCAGCCTTGGCGGGCCGAGTTGCTGGCGAAGCGTCTTCGTCAGCACCTGGGTCAGTTGGTGCATGTGAACGTGATCCCGCTGAACCCGACTCCGGGCAGCAAGTGGGACGCGTCGCCGAAGCCGGTGGAGCGGGAGTTCGTCCGGCTGGTGAACGCGGGCGGGGTAGCGTGCACGGTGCGTGACACGCGTGGCCAGGAGATCGCGGCGGCTTGCGGTCAGCTCGCGGCCGAGAACTGATTTTTTCCTTTCAGCGATGGAGATTTTGTCGTGATGTATGCCCCCAGCCTGTTGGATCCGGCTGCGGAAGAGCTCCGGCTCGCGGACGTGCTCGGCCATGGTGCGACAGGGGTCGCGCGTGAGGCGCGGACGCTGCTGGGTGAGCGGTTCAGCTCGGTGACCTTCATGTACGTGCTGATGCGGGCGTTCGAGGTGGAGTACACGGCGGCGCGGGACGCTTCGCGCTGGCACGAGTTCCACGGCGGGCCGTACGCGCTGTCGGACGCCGACCTCGAAGCGCTGCTGGCGCCCTGGCTCAGCCGCTGACTCAGGTCGCGGGTGCGGTGGTGAGCATCCAGTCGCTGAAGGCGGCGAAACGTTCAGCGTTCTCGACGGCTCCATCGGCGTATCACCCGCGCGCAGGCGGTGCTGACCCCGGCGGCGGAGGTGGACCCGGCCACCTTGGAACGCACCTTCACCGTGCAGTGCAACGACGTCGTCATCGACGCGCTCGCCGCCGACGATCTGCGGCGGGGTCGCGCCGATCTCCAGATCACCAATCAGGTCCCGACGCACACCGAGGCGCGTTCGACCACGGTGCTCACCGACGAGCTGTCCGTGAGCGGCCGCCGTGACCTGCCACGGCCGCCATCGACGTGGGACGCTCCCCGCGCTCCCGCATGTGGTGATCTCCCGCGAAGGCGGACGTCACAACCGCGTCGACGATCTGCTGAAGGCTCGCAAACTCCGCCGGAAGATCGCCTTCACCGTGCCGACGCTGGCGTTGGCGCTCCGGATCGTGGACACGCACAACCTGGTGACGGTCGCTCCCCGGCTGCTCACGCGGCACGCGCTGCCGCCCTCGCTGCGCGTGTATCCCATGCCGGGGGCCACCCCGCCGATACTGGCCGTCCTCGCCTGGCACGCCCGCCACGACCGGGACGCCGCGCATCGCCGGCTGCGCACCTTGATCGTCAACGAGCTCGGCAAGATCACCAGATAGTCCTTTGTGGACGATTAGCGCGAGTGATGCCGGGTGGGCCGGTAGACGAGCTCCTGGGTGTGCCCGTCGAGTGTCCGGCTTTCGATCAGTTCGAGGTCGAAGTCGGCGGCGCCCTCGAAGATCCGTGCCGCTCCGGTCTCGCCGGTGAGTACCGGGAAGATCGTCACCTGGACCCGGTCGACCAGGCCGGCGGCCATCAGCGCGCGGTTCATCGCCAGGCTGCCGTGCGAACGCAGCGGGACATCGGACTCTTCCTTGAGCTTGGCGACGACGTCGACGGCGTCGCCGTTCACGATCGTCGTGTCCGGCCAATCGAGCGGCTCCCGAAGCGTCGTCGACACCACCGTCGCCGGAAGGTTCTTCAGCCGGCTGATCCACGGGTCGAGCGCCTCGATCTCGACGACGCCCGACAGCATCTCCACGTTCTCGCGGTAGGTCGTGGCGCCGAAGACCATCCGCTGCTTCTCGCTGTACAGAGCGAGGCGGCGCTCCAGGAACTCAGGGCCCTGCTTGCCCCAGTAGCCGCCCCAGTCGCCCGTGTGGGAGCCGTAGCCGTCGAGGCTGGAGAAAACGTCGAAGGTGTAGGTCGCGGTCATGATGGCTCCTTCAGTGAGTCCGGGCTTGCTTTCACCTCCTCTACGAACGGGCTCGCGGCGATCCGACATCGCCTACTGGATTTTCTTGGGGGCGGATTGATCGCAGGTTCGGTCCGTGAAGGACCCCTTTCCTCGGCTCAGCCGTGGAATCCCGACCTTCACGAACTGCGGGCGACCAGGGTGGCCGGACTCACCCCGCCGCTCGGTAGGCGACACCGCTGCGGTTCGCGCGCGTGCCGTCGTAGAGACCGGTCGGAGCGGTTTTGGTGGAGAGGGTGAACCAGGAGTAGCGCTCCACGAACGGAAGCCCCTTGAGCATGGCCGTCGAGTCGGTGACGAAAGCGGCCTGCTGTTCCTGGCTGGGGTACCGCGGTGGGTTCTGCGTGAAGTCGGTGAGCGCGTACTCGGTGAGCCAGATCGGCTTGCGGTAACGGTCGTGGACCGCCTGGAGGTAGCCGCGAAGATGGCCGACGGCGGCCGCGGAGAAGTCGCCGCCGTACCAGTGCAGCGGGATGAAATCCACGCGTCGGCCCTGGGCGGCCGCGCCGCTCATGAACCGGTCCAGCCAGTCGCCCGCCCGGTCGCCGCCGAACGCGACGGCGGGCGCGCCGAGGCGCATGCCCGTTCCCTGGAGCTGCGGCCAGAGCGAGAGGGCCCGCTCGACGGTCATGTTCGCCTGACCGGACATGTCGGGTTCGTTGAAACCCAGCAAGGTCGAACCCTGCGCCTTCGCCGTGGCCAGGTTCTGCGGGGTGACCGAACCGGCGCCCCAGATCATCGGCACGAACTCGGTTCCGGCCGGTTTGGCGACGCCTTGAGGATCGGAAGCCCAGTTGTAGAACCAACTCGCGCGCACGTCCCGCAGGGCTTCGTTCACCCCCGCGACGGTGTTCACGCTGACGCCCTTCTTGCTCGCCGCGAGTTCGGCGGTCGCGGCGGGGGACAGGGCGAAGGTGGCGAGCAGGACCAAGGCGGTCGACGTCAGTTTGCGGACCAGTGAGCGCACAGCACTTCCTTCCGGCCGGAGATTTCTCAACGTAGCGAGGTCGCTGTCGCTTTGTCGATCACGCCGTTGGGCCGGATGGACCAGTCGCACGGCGGTTTCGGGGGTTGGCCGCGAAACTCGGGGAAAGACTCGAAGAGGAGGGTGATCCGGATGTCCGCGACCAAGGCGAGACAGGTGCGCCACAACAAGGCCGTCCAGGTGCTCGGACGGATCGGGATGGGCTGCTATGGCCTGGTGTACCTGCTGATCGGGTACCTCGCGGTGCGGATCGCGGTCGGCGGTGCCGGCCAGGAAGCGGACGGGCGCGGCGCGGTCGCCGAGGTCGGCTCGACCCCGGTGGGCGGCGTGCTGTTGTGGGTTCTGGCGGCGGGGCTCGTGGCGTACGGCCTGTGGCAGGCGCTGCTGGCCGCGGTGGGATACACGTGGATCGACAAGGAGAAGAAGCGCACCGTCAAGCGGGTGACGTCCGGAGTGCGCTGCCTGGTGGGGGTCTCACTGGGCTTCTACGCGGCCCGGCTCGCAGTCGGCGCGGGAGAACAGGGCAGCGGTGACCAGAAGCAGCAGGAGCTCACCGCGACGCTGCTCGGGTTGCCCGCGGGCCCGTTCCTGGTGATCGTGGCGGCCGTCATCGTGTTCGGCGTCGCGGTGGGTTCGGTGGTCAAGGGTGTACGCCGGACCTTCGTGGAAGACCTCGATCTCTCGAAGCTGCCGTCGGGGACCCGGCGGTGGGTCGAGTGGCTCGGGAGGATCGGCTACGCCGCCCGGGGTGTGGTGTTCGGCGTGGTCGCGGTGCTCCTCGGATTCGCCGCGATACAGCACGATCCGTCGCGTTCCGGTGGGCTCGACGCCGCTCTGCGCACGCTGGCCGCGCAGCCGTTCGGCACGGTGCTGCTCATCGTGGTGGCCGCGGGGGTCGCCGCGTTCGGCGCCTATTGCGTCGGGGCGGCACGCGCGCAGCGCGGCTGATCCGCCCGCCTCGGTCCCGCGAAAGGACCGAGGCGGAAAGCGGAACCTACTCGACGGCGAGTTCGCCCAGTTCCGACCAGCCGTCCTGATCGACCTTCGCGTTGACGATCCGCGGCGTCTCGGCCAGGTACTGCGGCAGATCGCGCTGTGCCGCGCGGAAATGCTCGGAACCGACGTGGGCCGCGCCCGCGTCGTCGTCCTGGAACGCCTCCACGAGAACGTACTCGTTCGGGTCGTCCAGGCTGCGGGACCATTCGTACCAAAGACAACCGGGCTCGGCGCGGGTCGCTTCGGTGAAATCGCGCGCGATTTCCGGCCACCGGTCCGCGTGTTCGGGACGGACCCGGAACTTCGCCGTGATGAAGATCATGATCGTCCTGCTTTCCTGCTCAAGAGAATTGGATTCCTCCGTCGATCGTCACCGACGTAAGAAACGTACGACGCCATGTCACCACATGGCGGCCCCGACGATACCCGGGCAGCACGCGTTCACCGCCAACGGCAGGACCATGGCGGTGACCGACGCCGGATCGGAAACGTCCGCGATGACCGCTGCGGAGCGTCGGGGTGTGGTGTCTCACTTTGAGACATCGGCGTTCAGAGCGCGGAAGCCGCGCGGTAATCCCTCGGCGACGTGCCGATGAGCCGGGTGAACATCGTGGAGAACGCGGCCGGGCTTTCGTAGCCGAGCGAGGCGGCGATCTCCGCGATGGGGCGGCCTTCCGACAACAGTGACAGGGAATGCAGGACGCAGGCGCGTTGCCGCCAGCGGGCGAAACCCATCCCGGTTTCGGCGGTGAAGATCCGGTTCACCGTCCGCTCGCTCACGTGCAGCCTGGTCGCCCAGGCGCTCATGGGATCGTGGATGTCCGGTCCGTCCAAAAAGGACTCGCACAGTGCGCGAAGCCGTTCGTGTCCCGGGAGGGGGAGATCGAGCCGGATCGGGGCGGAACGGCGGATCTCGTGCAGGATCAGGCCGATGAGGGCGGCGTCTCTGCCACGCGGGGTGTACAGCTCGGGCACGTCGACGGCCTCGTTCAGCAGTTCCCGGAGCAGCGCGGAGACCTCGACGACCTGGCAGCGCCGAGGGAACCACGGCACCGCTTTCGGCTCGATGTACAGGCTCCGGGTGCTCACGGTCGTCGTGAACACCTGATGGCCGGTCTCCGGCGGGACGAGCACCGCGCGCCGGGTCGGGATGGTCCACGTGCCGTCGGCCGTTTCGACCCGCATCGATCCCGTCGCGCTGTAGAGGAACTGCGCCCGCCGGTGCCGGTGCGGGGGAATCCGGTGTCCCGGTGGGTAATCGGTGCGGATCGCCACCACCGCGCGATCGAGGTGGTCGACCTCGTCGATGGGGATGTCGCGCACCTCACCCAGGCTACTCCGCCTGTCCGTTGCGCAAAAGAAAGTGGCGTCCTTTCGAATGCCCGCCGTGCCGCGAGCGCCTACCGTCGAGGAAGTGCTGATCGAGATCGCGGTGCTGCTCGGGTTCGGCTGCCTGAGCGGCGTCACCACTGTCCTTTTCGGATTCGGCGGCGGCTTCATCACCGTGCCCGTCGTCTACGCCTTCACGCTCGCCGAGCCGGAACACGCCCTGGGCGCGATGCACGTGGCGGTGGCCACGTCGACAGCGGTGATGGTGGTCAACGCCGGAAGCGCGACTCTCGCCCAGTCGCGGACCGGACGGCTTCGCCGGGAGTACCTGTGGCCGCTCATCGCCTTCATCGGCCTCGGTGCGCTGCTCGGCTCCTTCGCCGCCACCGCGGCCGACGAAAGTGTCCTGCGCTGGCTCTTCGTCGCCTATCTCGCGCTGACCATCGCCGACAGCGTGGTCCGGAAGGGGTTTGTGAGCAGGCGGGAGGACGCTCCGCCTCGTGCGCTCGGCGGGTTCACGACCACCGCGGGCGGGACCGGGATCGGTGCCGTGGCGAGCTTTCTCGGGGTCGGGGGCAGCGTGCTGACCGTTCCCCTGATGCGCCGCAAAGGCCTTCCGATGGCCGACGCGACCGCGCTGGCGAACCCCTTGAGCCTGCCGGTGGCGGTGATCGGCACGGTCGTCTACGCCTTGGCGGCGACGGGCGCGCCTTCGGGCGCCGCTCATCTCGGCTACATCGACCTGGTGGCCGCCGGCGCGCTGCTGTGCGGGTCGCTGCCGACCATCGCGGTGACGCGCCGGGTGGTCGGCCGGATCCCGGACCGCGCCCACGCGATCGCGTACCTCGCTCTGCTCGCCGCCGCGCTGATCGCGATTGTCGTCCGCTAGTGATCGGATGAGTCAGGCGGAAGTCAAGTCTTGACATGTGGATGTTCGGGATGACAAAGCTAGTTGTCCGGTAAAGATCCGATGAATCTCTATACCTTTGCCGGAACTTGCGCCAAGATCTCCCGCATGAAACTGAGATCGATCACCAAACGCATGTTCGTTCTCGGGCTGCTGACGGTTCTCGGGACCACCGGGACGACGTCGGTGGCCACCGCCGAACCCCAGCAGCCGCCCGCGGACGTCAACGCGACCGGGTTGCCGCGCGGCGGCTGGGAACCGATCGGCCCGAACAGCGTCGGCGGGCTGCTGGCCGTGTCGCCCGCCGGACTCGCGATGATGCAGCCCGGCCCGCCCGCGTTGTGGCTCTCCAGCGATCGCGGCGCCTCCTGGAGTGCGCGCCGGGGTCTGCCGGTGGACACCTCCATCCAGGGATTCTTCGCCGATCCGGTGAATCCCGACCGCATGCTCGCGGTGGGCAACAAGCCCGGGTATCAGATCGGCGAGTGGCAAGGCCTGCTGCTGCGCACCACGGACCGTGGCCAGACCTGGGAAACCCTGCGCGAGTGGTACCCCGACGGCGCGTTCGGCATGGCCACGGACCCGACCGGCCGGGTCGTCGTGGTGCAGAACCTCGACACGCTGAGCGTCAGCACCGACGGTGGCGAGAACTGGAACGACGTGCCGCGGACCTGGCCGCGCGAGGGGATCGCCGCGCCGGTCGGCGCGCTCAAGCTCACCATGGTCGGCGACGATGCCTACTTCACGACGGTCTACCCGGAGTACTCGCTGTGGGTGGTCCGCGGGGTCAGTACCAAGGAGCCGCGGGCCGAACTCGTCTACCGGACCAACGGCGAGGTCAACCAGGTCGCTTCGGACGGCAAGCGGTTCGTGGTCACGGTCGGCCCCGAGCTGCACGGCTCCACCGACGGCGGCAAGACCTGGACGGTGCTGCGGCGCGAACCGGGCGGGCAACCCCTGCGCGAACCGCGTTTCGTCGGCGGCCGGCTGTACGTCTCGACGTATAACGACATAGACGTCAGCGCGGACTTCGGCCGCACCTGGACCCGCAAGCCGGTGCCCGCCGCGGGCGAAGGCGTCAGCGACATGATCGAACTTCCCGCGGCTCCGGGCAAACCCGCCACCACGCTGATTTCCGCGCTGTACCGAGGGGTGTACGCGGACGGCGGCAAGAGCGGCTACCAGCAGATCGGCGTCCCCGGCGAATCCATTCGCGACCTCGTGACCAGCGGGAACATCCTGCGGGAGAGTGTCGTCGCGGCCGGGGTGCAGGAGATCTACAACACCCCGCTCCCGCGCGGAAAGGTCTCCGCGGCGGACCGGGTCTGGCAGTCGCATCCGACCGATCGGCTGCACGAGGACGCGCGGCTGTCCGTCTCGCCGAGCCGCCCGGACGTCGTCTGGCAGGTCACCCGGAACGGGTTCGCGCTCGACGTGCTCCGCAGCGGTGACGGCGGCCGCACCTGGCAGTTCGCGGCGAAGGCGAAGGAAGGCCTTCCCAGGGCGATCTTCGCGCATCCGGCCGACCCGGACAGGCTCCTCGTCTCGGCCTTCGCGCCCAGCGGCTACGTGCTCTACCGCAGCGACAACGCCGGGAAGACCTGGGAAAAGCTCACCACCGACACCGGGTTCATCGCGTTCGCGGGCGACCCGTGGAACGCGAACCGGGTCTGGGGCGGGGACTCCGGCGGCCTGTCCCGATCGGACGACGGCGGCAAGACCTGGACCCACGTCTCCGACGAACCGGTCAGTTCGATCTCGGTCAGCCGATGGGGTGGCGGACGCGTCCTGGCCGGTGGGGCGGGCATCCTGCTCAGCGAGGACAACGGCCGGACCTTCCGGCGGGTCCACGACGGTGGGGACCCCCGCGAGATCAGCCGGATCCTGCCGCATCCGTTCGACTTCCGGGTGTGGTTCGCGAGCAGCTCGACCGGGGGAGGCGTGCTGCGCAGCACGGACTTCGGCCGCACCTGGTCGCCGCTGCCCGGCGCGCTCCCTGACGCCAGGGTGCTCTCGCTGGCGATCAGTGCCGACGGCCGGTATCTGTTCGCCGGCACCGCGCAGTCCGGGGCGTACCGGCTGACGCTGTACTGAGTCCGGGCGCTTCGTGGCCGGAGAAACTTCCGGCCACGAAGCGTTTACCCGGCCCCACGCCGGATGTCAGAGTCGAGGTCATGGCCATCGACGTCGCCGCCCTCCGGCTTCACTTCCCTTCCCTCGCCGACGGAACCGCCTTCTTCGACGGACCCGCGGGTACCCAGACACCCCGGCCCGTCGCCGACGCCATCGCCGGGACCCTGACCGCTCCACTGTCGAACCGGGGCAAGGTCAGCCCGTCCGAACTCAACGCGGAGAACGCCGTCACCGGTTTCCGTGCCGCTTACGGCGACTTCCTCGGCGTGCCCGCCGAAGGTGTCGTCCACGGCCGCAGCGCCACCCAGCTGACGTACGACTTTTCCCGTCACCTGGCCAAGAACTGGCGCGAGGGCGACGAGATCGTCGTCAGCCGTCTCGATCACGACGCCAACGTCCGGCCCTGGGTCCAGGCCGCCGAACGGGCCGGGATGACCGTCCGCTGGCTCGACATCGACCCGGAAACCACCGAACTCGACCTCGATTCCCTCGTGCTCACCGAGAAGACCAGGCTGGTCGCGGTCACGGCGGCCTCGAACGTCCTCGGCACCAAACCGCCGATCCGCCGGATCGCCGATCTCGCGCACGACGCCGGGGCGCTGGTCTTCGTGGACGGCGTGCATTACGCCGCCCACGATCTGGTGGACGTTCCCGCGCTGGGAGCGGACTTCTTCGTCTGCTCGCCGTACAAGTTCCTCGGCCCGCACTGCGGGGTGCTCGGCGCGTCGCCGTCCCTGCTCGAAACCGTCGAGCCGGACAAGCTCATGCCGTCGCCGGACACCGTGCCCGAACGCTTCGAATTCGGCACGCTGCCTTACGAAATCCTCGCGGGCGCGACGGCCGCGGTGGACTTCCTCGCCGCCATCGACCCGGGAGCGGGCGAATCACGCCGGGAACGGCTGACGAATTCGCTGAACTCCTTGCACGACCACGAAATCACACTGCGTGCCAGATTGGAGAAGGGGCTGGGAGACGCCGTCACCGTCCACTGCAAGGCGGCCGACCGGACCCCGACGCTCTTGATGAGCCTCGGTGGCCGCGAGCGCGAGGCGCAACGGCATCTCGCCGATCGGAAGATCGTCGCCCCGGCGGGGTCCTTCTACGCCTACGAGGTCTTCGCGGCCTTGAAGCTGGAGGACCCGGCGCTCCGGGTCGGGCTCGCGCCGTACACCAGTGTGGAGGACGTCGAAAGGTTGCTGGACGGGCTGTCGGCTTTTGGGTGACCACAGTGGACAGTCGGGCGCTTCCATGATTTGGGCTTGGACTTGGGCTGCCGCTGCGAAGGGTGAGTTTCCTCGGCTGAGCCGAGGGAAGGGGGCCTTCACGCGCACCCGCTGTGGTGTGTGGGGTTTCTGGGGCTCTTGAGGTGCCTGAGGTGACCCGGCTGTCCGTGAAGGGCCTCTTGAGGGACCCAGAGTCCGTGAAGGCCTCCTTCACTACCTTGAGGGTAGGTAAGGAGGCCTTCACGGACTTACGCCCAGCCGGGTCGGCCCCCAGAGCGAGCCCAAGCGATAGCAAGGGTCCCTTGCTATCACTTCTCTCAACATTGAGACAAGCGATAGCAAGGGACCCTTGCTCACGTTGCTTAGCACGCTAACTAACGGGAGCAAAGGTCCCTTGCTCCCCCGCGAGGACCGGCGCGAGCCTTTGCCTTCCCCTCGATCACAAGATCGAGCGGGAGACCTTGTGATCGGTCCCATGGACCTACGGTGACCGGACCGACACTCTGGGAAGGAAACGTCGCGGGCAACGGGGCCCGGGGCCGAACGGGACGGTGACCAGGATGGCGGGATTTCGCGCACGGACACTCATCGCCGGGATGGTCGCGCTCGCGGCCGTGGGCATCGCCCCCGCCGCGACGGCCGCGACCGTCAGCGCGGATCCATGGAGCGCACCGGGGCCCTTCGCGGTGACCGTCGAGGCTCTCGACGGCACGCACACCGTGTACCGGCCTTCGCGGCTGGAGAAACACCCGGTGATCTTGTGGGGCAACGGGACCGGTGCGAACCCGAAGATCTACGACGGCCTGTTGCGTCATCTCGCTTCGCACGGTTTCGTGGTCGCGGCGGCCGACACGCCGAACGCGGGCTCCGGCGCGGAGATGCTGGCCGGGGCCACGACCTTGATCGCCGAGAACTCCCGTCCCGGCAGTCCTTACCAGGGGAAGATCGACACCGCGCACATCGGCGCCACCGGCCACTCCCAAGGCGGTGGCGGGGCGATCGCCGCCGGCGCGGATCCGCGCGTCACCGCCACGATCCCGATCGAGCCGGGCCCGCAGGGCTCCGCCGCGGCCTTGAAGGGGCCCGCTTTCTTCCTCGGGGGCCAGTTCGACACCATCGTCGTTCCCGCGCTGCTCGTCATCCCGCGCTACCGGCTCGCGAGTCAGGTGCCCGCGATCTACGGCGAACTCGCCGGGGCCACCCACTTCACGCCAGTGGGTGACGGTGGCGGATTCCGCGGCGCGATCACCGCCTGGTTCCGGTTCTGGCTCTCCGGCGACGAGCGGGCCCGGGCGGAGTTCTTCGGCCCTTCCTGCGGACTGTGCCGGGACGGGGCGTGGTCCGACGTCCGGCGCAACGCGAAGGCTTCAGCGATTCCGGGAGCTTGATCGCCGGTTCTTGTCGGTGCTCCGGGTTAGGGTCTGCCACAGCAGCCTGACCTGGAGGGATACCCGTCATGACCACTCTCGACAACCGGCCGAACACCGCGCTCCTGGTCGTCGACGTCCAGAACGGCGTCGTCGACGAAGGCCACGAACGCGACGCCGTGGTCGCGAACATCGGCGGCCTCGTCGGCAGGGCGCGGAAGGAAGGCGTCCCGGTCGTCTGGGTGCAGCATTCCGACGAGGAGCTCGTGCACGGGAGCGAAGAATGGCGCATCGTCGGCGAGCTCGCTCCCGAGGAAGCCGAGCCGCGCGTCGACAAGTCCTACGGAGACTCCTTCGAGGACACCGATCTGGAGAAGGTCCTGGCCGAACGTGGCGTCGGGCGGCTCGTGGTCGTCGGGGCGGAGACCGACGCCTGCATCCGCTCGACGTTGCACGGCGCCCTGGTCCGCGGGTACGACGCGACGCTGGTCGGCGACGCGCATACGACGGTGGACAAGTCGGAATGGGGAGCGCCGAAGCCGGAGCAGGTCATCGCGCACACGAACCTGTACTGGCGTTACCAGGTCGCGCCGGGCCGGAAGGGAGGCACGGTCACGAGCGAAGACGTCGAATTCAGCGGCTGAACAGCCTCAGACGTGGCTTGACCAGTGAGCGATCAGCAGTCCGGCGTCACCGCCGAAACCGTTGTGGCAGTGAAACTTTGCCGCCTGTAGTACGCGCCGGACGGTTTCGGACGGCACATTCCCGGCATGGGCGTCCAAGGAGCCGGTGAGCGCGAACCGCGCGCCGTCGGCGTCGCGCGCGTCCGAGAGTCCCGCGGTGTGCAGGGCCAGGAGATGCCCTGGCCTCAGCCGGGTGGTCGTGATCCGGCCGGGCGGCCCGGCACCGAACGGTGGGCGGCGGGCACTGTCCACTGTGGTCTCTTCATGGCCGGCGCCGAAGACGAGCGGGGGTTCGCCGCCCGCCTGGAGATAGCGCAGGGTGCCGTCGGCCAGGTTCAGCTCGGCCAGCGTGCCGCGGACCAGTGCGCCGCCGCTGAACTGTGCCGACAGCGCTGTGCCGATGGCGGCCTCCTGGTCCCGCAGTCCGCGACCCTCGCGGCGAGCGGATCGGCAAGCCGCGAGCGCGGCGGTGACCATCAGGCCCGCGTGCGGGGCTTCGCGGCCGGCGTCGAAGATCGCCAGCCACGCCGTCGTCTCGGAAAGGGCGTAGTCGAAGGCGGCGCCGCGAAGGTCGTGGACGGGCTCGAAACCGCCCGCCACCAAGACGTCCCGTGTCGCCGCGGCCGACGGCGGCAGATTCTGCCGGAGCAGCTCCGCGGTGGAGCTGGACGGTCGTTGCCGCAGCAGCATGTCGAGGCCGTCGCCGTACCTTCGCGCCTCGGCGAGAAGGCGGCCGGACAGCGCCGCGAGCCATCGGCACTGGGTTCGCAGGGCGGGGTCGGATAGGTCGGTGTCCGCGTCGGCTTCGACTTCGAGCACGCCGAGACGTTCGTCGCCGTCCAGCAGCACGGTCCACAGCCGCGCCCCTTCCGGCTCGCCGGCGGGCAGGGTGTCGGCGTGCCGGTATGCGCGCCCGGCGGTACTGGCCTCGACGGCCAGCGGTACCCGATCGGTCACCGACCCGTCGGGAAGCGGGATGAGCTGCCGCTGTTCGTCGTCGACGAGGTAGACGGCGACCTCCAGGTCCAGTGCCCGGCCCGCCGCGGCGATGATCTCCGGCAAGCGCTCCGGCGGGGTCCGGCGGGCGCCGTCGAGAAGTCCCACCAGCGCGGCCAAGGGACCGCGAGGACGGGTGTTCTCCCCGGCCGCGCGGCTGTACGGTGCTTGGCGCACGCCAGCGACCTCTTCGAGCCGCTCGTTGACCGCGTGCGCCACCATGTCGCGCTGGATCCTGGGCAGGGGGACCAGCCCTTGCAGGAACGCCTCCAGTTCGAGCTCGCTGACGTCGCCGCCCAGCGCGAAGTACCTCAGCCACAGCTGTTCCAGGGTGAGCCCTGTCCGCGCGAAGCACGCCGCGACGATCCTGCGTTGCTCCTCTGCCTGGAGCGAGGCCACGGTGATCACCCCCGAGGTTCTCGGCAACGTGAGATCCGGGTACCAACCCACGCCCTGGGTGAAACATGAGCAGGCAGCCGAATGGGTACTTCGCCCAGGAGAGGGCAGGAGGCGCCATGAACCGACCGAAGCCGGCGGGCGTACTGCCGCTCGACGAGGTGTCCATCACCCTGCTGCACGACGGTCACCCGCACCCCGCCGTCGGGACCGCGAGAGCGTCGTCGTACTCGATCACGGAACGGTCGCTGTCTGGAGGCGGGCGCCACCGGGGAGATCGTGCGGGTCGCGGGCCGGTTTTCGCCAGCTTCCTGGCCGCGCCGTTGTCGGTGAGCGAGAACCTCGCGCGCTATGTCGACGCCAGGACGACGATCGGGCAGCCGCGGACCGCGCTGACTTCCAGGGCCGTCATCGACCAGGCCAAAGGCGTGCTCATGGCCGTGCGCCGGGTCGACGAGGACGGAGGCGTTCTCGTCGCTGGTGGTCCAGTCCCAGCGGGAGAACGTCAGGTTACGCCAGGTGGCGGAACGGTTCATCGACGGCGTGACCGGAAGAGGCGATCCGGGACGGGTCGAACGTGGGTCGCGGTAGGCGGGGTGATCGCACTCGGCTAAGGTCGGCTTCCGAAAGCGGTTCTGAGCGTTGAGAAGTTAGCGCCGATCCGCCGGTAACCGGGTTGGTTGCGGCGGTTGATGGTGCGCGCTCGGCGCCGGTTCTCGCCGGTGACTCCCGTGGTGCATCACGCCGATGTGCAGAAGTGGGAGAGGCGGGCTTTGGCCGATGAAGTCGACTGGCAGCAGGACAAGAACCGATTCGTCGAGGATGTCGGCGACGGCGACCTGCCGGTGATCTCCGAGAACGGCGCTCGGCTCATCGCCGGGCCACTGGTTAAGCAGTTCGTATCCCTGACCAGGGCGTTGCTGGATTCAGGTTCGGTCGCCGCGGTACTCGAACGGGTGGTCTTCGCGACGCGGGACCTGGTGCCGGGCGCGGACCTGGTGAGCGTCACCCTCCTCGATCCCGACGGCGGGTTCCACACGCCGGTGGGGACCGACGAGATCGCCGGCGAACTGGACCAGTTGCAGTACCAGTACGGCGAAGGCGCCTGTGTCGAAGCGGCGCGCGTTTCGGGACCGGCGGCGGCCTTCAGCGACAACCTCGCCGAAGACGCCCGCTGGCCGCGTTTCGGCCCGGCCGCCGCGTCGCTGGGTTTCCACTCGCTGGTTTCGACGGCCCTGCTGCCGGACTCGTCGAGTTCGGAACTTTCCGGGGCGCTGAACGTGTACTCGCGGCGCCCGCACGGCATCGCGAGGCCCGACCGCGACGTGCTGTTGCTGCTGGCGACGCACGCGTCGCTGGCGCTGGCGACCACGCACGCGGTCACCCGCGGTCAGCTCCAGGAGGAGCAGCTCCAGCAGGCGCTGGACAGCAGGGACGCGATCGGGCAGGCCAAGGGCATCCTGATGGCGCGCCGCGGGATCGACGCGGCGGAGGCGTTCGAGGTGCTGCGGCACACGTCGCAGAACATGAACATCAAACTCCGGGAACTGGCGGAGATGCTGTCCAAGCGGCATGCGGAACTGGAATTGCCCGACTGAACAGGCCATCGCCACTACGATCGCGATCATGGCTTTCGGTGAGCTGGAGTTGTCGCGGACGTACGAGTGGCGTGGCCGTTCGGTGGCGTGGGAACGCCTCGGCGAAGGCGCCCCGGTGGTGCTGTGCCACGGGACACCGTGGTCGGCCCAGCTGTGGGCGCCTTTCGCACGAGCGCTCAGCGAGGAGTTCGCCGTCCACGTCTGGGACATGCCGGGGTACGGCCGCTCGTCGAAGGAACCCGGTCACGACGTCGATCTCGGTACGCAGGGCGAACTCTTCGCCGACCTCCTCGGGCATTGGGGGCTGACTGCCCCGCACGTGATCGCCCACGACTACGGCGGGGCCGTTTCACTGCGGGCGAAGCTGCTGCACGGCGCCGAATACTCCTCGCTCGCCCTGGTGGACGTCGTCGCGTTGCGGCCATGGGGATCGGAGTTCTTCCGGCTCGTCGCGGAGAACGCCGAGGTCTTCCAGGCGCAGCCCCCGACGGTGCACAGAGGCGCCCTGGAGTCTTACATCGGGACGGCCTCCCATCGTGGTCTCACCCGCGCGCAACTGGACACGCTGACCGGGCCGTGGCTGGACACGGCGGGGCAACGCGCCTTTTACCGGCAGATCGCCGAGGCGGACGTCCGGTACACCGACGAGATCCAGGACCGCTATCCCGAACTCGCGTTGCCGGTGAAGGTGATCTGGGGTGCGGACGACACGTGGATCCCGGTGGACCGGGCGGAACAGCTCGCGAACGCGATTCCCGGCGCCCTCCTCGACGTCATTCCGGACGCCGGGCATCTGATCCAGTTCGACGCGCCGGTCGAACTGGCCTTTTCCCTGCATCGGTGGCTCACCGCGGAAGTGGGCCGGTGGGGACCCGCCGGGAGCGGACGCTGAAACGCCCCGGGAAGATCAACATCGTTTCATTCGGATATTAGAAGTCGTCTACGTGATATCCCGCGACGTAGGCGTTCGCGAGCAGTCCGCCGCGACATTCGGCGGTCGACGTGCCGAAGCCGACCGGAACCCAATGCCCGACGGTGAACCACAAGGATGATCCCGAAGCGCAATGGGCGACCACCCGATAGGTTTCCGAGTGTCTCGGCAGGGAGAAGCAGGTCAGGGAAATCGCCTCGCCGAAGACGATTCCGTAGCGGTTGCTGTCGCATCCGTAGGGCGGGAACTGGCTTTCGGTCGCCGCGGAGGCCGGTGAGGCGGCCAGGAATCCGGCCGCCGAAAAGGCGGCCATGACTAAAGCGGCGATTTTCTTCTTCATTGCTTTCTCCCGCGGATCGTTCCCAATGGAAAGCTCAGATTAACCGCACGGAAGAATTGTCGTGAATTCATCGGGCAGGTGAAACGAGAACGCGGGCGGTGAGCCGCACTGCTCCGAAAGAGCGTCCCCCGCCCCTCTTCTGAGTCTCGTCGCGCCTCTTTCGGCCTAGTGCCGCCGGTACTGCGCGGGAGACGTGAGCGTGGCCCGGTCCTCGTAGGATCCCGGCCTCCCGCGGTCGACGTGGAACGTCGTCAGGGTGCTCACCGGCGAACGCGGGTCGCGCCGGTCGCCCACCACCCGCATGTGCGTGCTCCAGCGGCGGGGCGTGACCTCGTAGACGTCGTAGCCGTACCGGTCGCCTTCGAAGTACTTGAGGTGCGGGTTCGCCGCGCCCATCTTCGGCCCGTTGGTGGCGTTCCACTCGGGGGAGTAGGCGCCGGAGGTGACCGAGTGCGCGGTGAACTCCGTCCCGATCACCGGGGTGGACGGATCCGCGAAGTCCGGGCGGATGTCGTCGACGAACGCGGAGTGCCAGTCGCCGGTGATCACCACGAAGTCTTCGAGGCCGCTCTGGGCCACATGGGTCAGTACCTCTTTGCGTTCGGCGAGGAAGCCGTCCCACTGGTCCGTGAACATGTAGCCGCCACCGGGCTTCGCCAGCTGGCTCAGCATGATCGAGTTCACCCAGCAGTGCCACGCCTCGCCCGCGCCGGTCACCTGATCCTTGAGCCAGCCCTTCTGGTCCGCGCCGAGGATCGTCCCGTCGGGCAGGTTCTGCGCCGACCGGTACTGCCGCAGATCCAAAATGGACAGATCCAGCAGATCGCCCCAGCGGCGCTGCCGGTGGATCCGCGGCGTCGAGGGGTGGTCGGGGCGCACCGGCATGTGCTCGTACCAGGCCTGGTACGCCGCCGAACGCCGAGCCTGCAGTGAAGGGGTGGTCCCGCTGTAGTCGTTGACGACCTCGTGATCGTCCCAGGTGATGAACCAGGGGTGGGCCGCGTGGGCGTCCCGGAGCGAGGGGTCGGACTTGTAGAGCGCGTGCCGCCGCCGGTACGCCGGCAGCGTCAGCACTTCGGGGCCTTCGTGGTCGCGTAGCGGGTTCCCGCCGACCTGACCGTGCTCGTAGACGTAGTCACCGAGGTGGACGACGAAATCGAGGTCCTCGCGCGCGATCCCGGCGTGCGCCGCGTAGAAACCGTCGTGGAACGCCTGGCAGTTCGCCGAGGCGAACCGGACCCGCCGGCCCGGCCCGACCGGTGCCGTGCGGGTGCGGCCGACCCGGCTGACCTTGCCGAGGGCCTGGAAGCGGTAGTAGTACTGCGAGCCCGGCTCCAGCCCGGACACCGGGACGTGCACGCTGTGCCCGAGCCCGGCGGTGGCCGCCGTCGTCCCGCGGGCCACGCGGCGGCGGAACCCGCGATCGGTGGCGACCTCCCAGGCGACCTCGACGGTGTCGTCCAGCGGCTGCTCGAACTCCATCGGTTTCGGCGCGAGCCTGGTCCAGAGGGCGACGCCGTAGGGCACCGGGTCGCCGGACGCGACGCCGAGCGTGAACGGCGCCTCGTCCCAGGTCGCGCCCAGCGCCGCCGCGGCCTCTTCCGCCTGCGCGACCGTCATCCGCGAGCTCAACGGCCAGGCCAGCCCCAGCGCACCGGCGGTGGCGGCGCCTCGCAACAGGTCCCGGCGGTTGACGGACATCGGTGGTCTCCTCGGCTCGGCGGACGGCTCTCCGAGAGCGAACACCGCCGAGATGACCGGAGCCCAACACGAGGACGAACATCAGACGGTGATGACGACCTTGCCGCGCGCGTGCCCCTCGTTGGCGTAGCGGATGGCCTCGGGCACTTCGGCCAGCGAGAAGGCGCGGTCGATGACCGGCTTCACCTTTCCCGCCTCGACGAGCGCACGCAGCGTCTGCAGATCGTCCTGATTCTCCGTGGAGAACAGGCCGCGCAGCTTCTGCTTCACGAACGGCCCGAGCAGCAGCGCCCGCAGGTTGCGGGCGACCGGGCCGATCCACCTTCCCTCGCCCTCGCCGCCGACGATCACGAGAGTTCCTCGCGGGGTGAGGGATTTCCGCAGTGAGGTCAGCGATCGATTGCCCGCGGTGTCGAGGATGAGGTCGTAGCCGCCGCCGAACCCTTCGCGCGTGTAGTCGAACACCGTGTCCGCGCCGAGCGAGCGGACGAGGTCGACCTTGGCCGGTCCGCACACGCCGTCCACCTGGGCGCCGAACGCCTTGGCGATCTGCACCGCGAACGTGCCGACGCCACCACCCGCGCCGATGATCAGGACCTTCTGCCGGGGTGCGACCCGCCCTCGGTCGCGAAGCGCCTGAAGCGCGGTAAACGCGGAAATAGGGATGGCAGCCGCTTCCTCGAAGCCGAGCGTCTCGGGCTTCCGCGCGATCTTGTCCACTGTGGTCAGCGCGTACTCGGCGAAGGAACCTTGACAGGTGCCGAAAACCTCGTCGCCGACGCGGAACCGCGTGACGTCGGCGCCGACCGCGTGCACGACGCCGGCGAAGTCCAGCCCGCGGACGCGGGCCTTCGGTCTCCGCACCCCGAAACCCATCAGCCGCACCAGGTACGGCGTTCCTTCCATGAGATGCCAGACGCCGGGGTCGACGGCCGCCGCCCGGATCCGCACGACCACACCGTCCGGTCCAGCTTCGGGTTCGGGCAGTTCGGTCAGTGCCAGGACCTCGGTGGTGCCGTACTCGTTCTGGACGATCGCCTTCATGGCGGCCTCGTTTCCTAGTCCGGATACTGGAAGACGTCGTCGAGCCCGACGCCGAACACCCTGGCGATCTGGAAGGCCATCTCCAGGGACGGTGAGTAGCGGCCCTGCTCGATCGCGATGACCGTCTGGCGCGTGACGCCGACCCGGTCCGCGAGTTCCGCCTGGGTCATCTCGTCCGCGGCGAACCGCAGGGCGCGGATGGAGTTCGTGACCTTGGTCGGTTTCACCATGTCTGGAATCCCCGGCGGTACGCGGCGATCTTCGCGATCGAGCCGAGCAGGGAAGACAGGACGAAGGCGAGGTACACGGTGTTGGCGATCCAGAAGTGGTCCAGTTCGGCCATCGCCATGACGAGCGCCGCGACGCCGCCGATCACGACGAAGGACTGTCCGATGTGCTCACCGAACCGGCCGATCTCGCGGTCTCGCTGGTCTTTCCGGCCCGCGTCCCGAGGTGAGGCGATCGACGCCGCGATGTGCAGGACGATCGAAGCCACGATGGCCGCCCCGACCGTCCACAGCAGCGTCGCCACGTAAGGGACGTCGGTGAGCGAGCCGGAGCCCGCCCGGCCGAGGACGACGATCAAGTACACCGCGTAGGCGCAGATCGTGACCGCGGCCATGATCCACGCGCGTTTCTCTTCCAGTGCCACGACGCCCAAGGTAAAGAATTCCAGACTTGGTGTCAAAAATTCTTTACCTGGCCGAGCGAGTGCTTCGCTCGGGCGAATGCTCGTGATGGACCGGAACCGGGTGCAGGCCGGGCAGGACTCGGCGCCGGGCACGAAGGTGGCCGCGGACGCGGTGATCACCTTGACCACCGTCAAGATCGGCGAGAAGTGACGATGGCCGGCCTCAGGCCTGGACGGTGAGGGTCTCTTCGAGAGTCGTCCGGTGCGTCGGCTTCGCCTCTTCGTAGCGACGGCGGCCCTCGTCGGTCACGACGACGAAGATCCCGCGCCGATCCGACTCGCAGAGCGCGCGCTGGACGAGGCCCTCGCGTTCCAGCCGGGCGACGAGCCGTGAGGTGGCGCTCTGGCTCAGGTGGACGACCTCGGTCAGGTCGGCCGCGCGGCATTTGCCGACGACGCAGTTGACCAGGCGTTCCAGGGCTTCGAACTCGGTGACGCCGAGGCCGTGACGCTCCTGGAGCCGGCACTCGAGGCGGCCGAAGACCGCCGCGTGCCGGGCGGACAGGTCACGCCATTCCCGCAGCAGGTCTTGTTCGGCGACGTCGCTCACGAGGCCCAAGATAGCATGCACGTGAATTTTATGCAAAGTCATTTAATGCACTTGCATTAGATGCGTATGCATGTAATGTACCGATCATGAGTTCTTCCGTGCAGCTGTCCACCAGCTCTACAAGGTGGGACGCGCGCCTCTGGGGTGTCCTGCTCACCGTGTCCGTCGTCGTGGGCCTCGACGCGCTCGACGTGTCGATGGTCGCCGTCGCCCTCCCGTCCATCCAGGCCGAACTCGGCCTCTCCACCGGTGCCTTGCAATGGGTCATCAGCGCCTATGTGCTCGGCTACGGCGGTCTGCTGCTCCTCGGCGGGCGCACCGCCGACCTGCTCGGCAGGCGCCGGGTCTTCCTGGTCGCCGTCGCGGTCTTCGCGCTCGCTTCCCTGCTCGGCGGCCTCGTCGACGACGGCGCGCTGCTGATCGCCACCCGCTTCATCAAGGGCCTCGCGGCCGCGTTCACCGCCCCCGCCGCCCTGTCCATCATCACCACGACCTTCCACGAAGGTCCCGCCCGCAACCGGGCGATCAGCATCTTCGCCGTCTTCGGTGCCAGTGGTTACTCCGCGGGGCTCGTGTTCTCCGGTCTGCTCACCGAGGTGGGCTGGCGCTGGACGTTCCTGCTGCCGGTGCCGATCGCGCTCGCCGCGCTGGCCGCCGCGATCAAGCTGATCCCGTCCTATCGCCCGCAGGAGGGTGGCGGCTACGACTTCCCGGGCGCGATCACCGGCGCCGCCGGTTCGCTCCTGCTGGTGTTCGCCGTGGTCGAGGCACCGGAGATCGGCTGGGCCGCGCCGCGGACGCTGATCACGTTCGTCCTCGCGCTCGCCCTGCTCGGCACCTTCGTGTTCATCGAGAAGCGCAGCAAGCACCCGCTGCTCCGGCTCGGCATCCTGCGCTCCGGCCCGCTGGCCCGCGCCAACCTCGGCGGCGCGACGTTCTTCGGCGCCTACATCGGGTTCCAGTTCGTGGTCATGCTGTACCTGCAGACGGTTCTCGGCTGGTCCGCGCTGCAGACCGCGCTCGGCTTCCTGCCCGCCGCGCTGATCGTGGCCTTCGGCTCCCCGCGGATCGAGCCGTTGATCGACCGGATCGGCACGCCTCGCACGATCCTCGCCGGGGTCGTCGCCCACGTCATCGGGTACGCGCTGTTCCTGCGCATCGACGAGAGTTCCAGCTACGCCGGTTCGGTGCTGCCGAGCATGATCCTGCTGGGCATCGGCTTCATGCTGGCGTTCTCCTCGCTGAACATCCAGGCGACCAACGGGATCTCCGACGACGAGCAGGGCCTCGCCGGCGGTCTGCTGAACACGTCGATCCAGGTCGGCGGTGCGATCGGCCTCGCCGTGGTGACCGCGGTCCTGACCGGCAACGCGGGAGGCGCCACCGGCCCGGCCGCACTGCTGAACGGTCTGGCGCCCGCGCTGACCGTCGTCACCGGCATCGCCGTGATCAGTGTCCTGGTGGCGCTGTCCGGAGTCGTCGGCCTGCGCAGGGCCGAAGCCCGCACCGCGGTCGCCGAACCGGAGTTCGCCGCGGCCGAATGACCAAGGGGGTGAAAGGGCCCTTCCCGCGCTCGGGGGCGGGAAGGGCCCTTTCGGGTCACCAGCGGATCGGCAGGGACTTCAGCCCGTTCTGGAAGTTCGACCGCAACCGCACCGGATCACCGGCGAGTTCCGCCTCGCCGAGCAGGTCCAGGACCGCTTCGAACATAGCGCGCAGCTGCACCCTGGCGAGCTGCGCGCCGAGGCAGAAATGCGGACCGTGCCCGAAGGTCAGATGGTCGTTGGGAGCGCGGCCGATGTCGAAGCGGTCCGGATCCGCGAAAACGGACTCGTCCCGATTCGCGGCGGAGAACCAGACGACGACCTTGTCACCCGCCCGGATGTCCACATCGGACAGGACGACGTCCTCGGTCGCGGTCCGGCGGAAGTGCATGACCGGCGTCCACCACCTCAACATCTCTTCCACCGCACCGGGAAGCAGCGAACGATCGGCCAGCAGCCGCCGGTACTGATCCGGATGCGACAGCAGCGCCAGCATCCCGCCGGGGATGCCGTTGCGCAGCGTTTCGTTGCCCGCCACGGAAAACAGCCAGAACAGGTTCTCGAACTCCGCGATCGACACCCGCCCGCCGTCTTCCACGTGACTCATCAGGTTGCTCATCACGTCGTCGCCGGGGTGACGGCGTTTGTACTCGCCGAGCGCGGTGGCGTACGCGTAGAGATCCGGCATCCCGGCGCGGGTGCGCGGATCGGGCATCGCGCCGTCCGGCCCCGGTACCGGACGCACGGCCAGCGCGGCCCGCGCGAGATCGGTGACCTCGCCGGTTTCGACCGTCGCGCTCACCGCGTAGTCGGCGTCCTGGTAGCCGATCACGCGATTGCTCCAGTCGTACATCAGCCGCCGGTCCTGTTCGGGGATCCCGAAGACCTCGGCCAGCGTCAGCAGCGGGAGATCGGCGGCGACGGCGGCGAAATCGCACTGGCCGTCCGCCGCGATCCCGGCGATCAGTTCCCGCGCCCAGCCATGGATCCGCTCGGTCAGCCTGCCGACCGCGCGCGGCGTGAACGCCTTGGTGAGCAAGCCCCGCAGCCGGGCGTGCTCGGGCGGATCCATGTTGAGCATCATCCGCCGGACGTACCCGAGGTCCTGTTCGGTCGCCGGGTCCCGGATCTGCGTCCCGCCCAGGCTCGACGAGAACAGCCGCGGGTTCCTCAGCACGTGTTTGACGTCCGAATGCCGCAGCACGGCCCAGAAATCGTCCATCCGCACGACCGGCGACTCCCGGCGCAGCGCCGCGAGGTGCTCGTACGGCACGCCCCGGGTGTAGGTGTCCGGATCGGTGATCACGGCTTCGAACACTAGCCCGTGTCCGGTGAGCCTGTCCGCGGTCTTCGCGCCGACAGGCTCACCGGACACGGACTAGCCCGCGCACAGGTGACTGGGGAAAGATCCGTCCCGTGGAACCACTGAAACTGCGCACCGCCGGAACCGAAGGCCCCGCCGTGCTCCTGTTGCACGGCCTCGGCGCGACCGGCGCGGTGTGGGACGGCCTGATGTTGCAGCCCGGCTACCGCTGGCTGGCACCCGACCTCCCCGGGCACGGGGCGTCACCGCACCTGGCGCACTACTCCTTCGGGAGTCTCGCCGGGGCGGTCGCCGATCTGCTCCCGGAACGCGGTCCGCTGCTGGTGATCGGCCACTCCCTCGGCGGGGTGGTCGGCCTCGCCCTGGCGAGCGGGTGGTTCGGGCTCCACGTCGAAGGGCTGCTCGCGGTCGGCGTCAAGGTCGAATGGAGCGAAGGCGACCTCGCCAAGGCCGCCGACATGGCGGCGAAACCGCCCAGGGTGTTCCTGGAGCGTGAGGACGCCGAACGGGCGTTCCTCAAGATCGCCGGCCTCACCGGACTGGCCGAGGCGGACCCCGAGGGCGTCGTCGAAACCGAAGGCGGCTGGCGGCTGGCGCTGGACCCCCACGCGTTCGCCGTCGGCGCGCCCGACATGCCCGGTCTGCTCGGCGCCGCGCGCTGCCCGGTCGCCCTCGCAGCCGGCGAGCATGACCCCATGAGCCGCATCGACCAGCTTCGCGCGCTCAGCCCGGCTTCCGCCGAACTTCCCGGACTGGGGCACAACGCCCACGTCGAAGACCCGGCGGTACTCCTGGCCTTCCTCGGGCAATTCGTCCTCTGAATGCGGTAGTTCGGCGTCTAACCACCGCATTCAGAGGACGAAACGCGGAGGCGGGCTAGCGCCGGAGGCGGCCGAGGGTGGCGATGCCCTCGGCGATGTCGCTCGCCGGGCTGGATCCGTAGCCGAGGACGAGGCCCGGATTCATCGGCCGCTGACAGTGCCACGACAGCGGCTGCACCTTCACGCCCTGCTCCAGCGCGGCCGCGGCGAAGTCGAGGTCGGAGAAGTCGGCGTCGAAGGTGATCGTCAGGTGCAGCCCGGCGGCCGCGCCGTGCACGACGGCGTCCGGCAGGTGCGCCCGGAGCGCGTCGATCATCGCGTCGCGACGACGGCGATGGCGTTTGCGGACGAACCGCAGCTGCCGCTCCATCTCGCCGGACTCCATGAGATGCGCCAGCACCAGCTGCGGGAGGACGGCGTTGCCCAGGTCGGCGAACCGTTTGGCCGCGACCACCTCGTCCCGGTAGCGCGGCGGCACCAGCATCCAGCCCACCCGGAGCGCGGGCGCGAGCCATTTCGACACGCTGCCCGCGTAACAGACCTGTTCGGCGAGCATCGAGCGCAGCGCGGGGACCGGCGGGCGGTCGTAGCGGTGTTCGGCGTCGTAGTCGTCCTCGATGATCAACCCGCCGTCCGCGGCCCAGCGCATGAGCTCGCGACGGCGTTCCCCGCCGAGCACGACACCGGTCGGGAACTGGTGCGCGGGCGTGAGCAGTACGGCGGGCGCGCCGCTGCGGACGAGCTCGCCGACGTCGATGCCGTCTTCGTCGACGCGGATCGGCGGCGTCGCCAGCCTGCGGTCGTGCAGATGCTGCCGCGCGCCCAGCGAACTCGGGTCCTCGACGGCGATCTCGGAGATCCCGTTGTCGCACAGCACCTGAGCCAGCAACCCGAGACCCTGCGCGACACCGGCGACGATCAGGACGTCGTCGGCGTCGGCGGTGATGCCGCGGGTGCGGGCGATCCAGTGCGCGATGGCCAGCCGCAACGCGGGCGCGCCCCTCGGGTCGCCGTAGCCGAAGGAGGCCGCCGAGAGGTCGTTGAGCACGGTGCGCTCGGCGCGGAGCCAAGCCGTCCTCGGGAAGGCGGTCAGATCCGGCACGCCGGGGGACAGGTCGATCTTCGCCGGGGTCGACCGCAGTGAGTCGAAGACGCCGATCCCCGGGGCGGGCTGGAAGATCGTGCCCGCCGACGGGGGTCCGGACGTCGTCTGTTCCTTGGTTCTCGCGGGTGCCGCGACGACCACCGTTCCCGCGCGGCCGCGCCCGGCGACGTGGCCGTCCTCGACCAGCCGTTGGTAGGCCTCGGTGACCACGCCGCGGGAAACCCGCAGGTCCGCGGCCAGCGACCGGGTCGCGGGCAGCCTGCTGCCGACCGGCAGGCGGCCGTCGGAGATGGCGTGCCGCAACCGCGACGCCAGCCAGTCCGACCGGCGCCCCGGTGGTGCGTCCCCGATGTCCAGCTGCAGGAAGTCCGAGCCCTCGGCAGTCACCCGATCATTGTGTCATTCGGGCTCGTAGGCGAGGTTCGGGCGCAGCCACTGCTCCACAGTGGACAGTTCGAGACCTCGCCGGGTGGCGTAGTCCTCGACCTGGTCCTTGCCGAGCCGTCCGACGGTGAAGTACTTCGAGTCGGGGTGGGCGAAGATCAGCCCGGACACGCTCGCCGCGGGCGACATCGCGAAGGACTCCGTCAGGGTCATGCCGAGCTTGTCGGAGTCGAGCAGGTCGAACAGCTCCTGCTTCTCGCTGTGGTCCGGGCTCGCCGGGTAGCCGAGCGCGGGGCGGATGCCACGGAACCTTTCGGCGTGCAGGTCCTCCAGCTTCGGATCGGCGTCGGGCTCGAACCACTCCCGCCGTGCCTTCAGGTGGATGTACTCGGCGAACGCCTCGGCGAGCCTGTCCGCGAGCGCCTTCACCATGATGGCGCGGTAGTCGTCCTGCTTCGCTTCGAACTCGGCCGCGAAATCCTCGGCACCGAGGATGGTGACCGCGAACCCGCCGAGGTGGTCGCCCGCCCCGGCCGGGGCGATGTAGTCGGACAGGCAGCGGTTCGGCCGCTCCAGCGGTTTCTTGGTCTGCTGGCGCAGCATCGGGAACTTGACCCCCGACTCCAGGATGATGTCGTCGCCCTCGGAGTGCGCCGGCCAGAACGCGTACGCGCCCTTGGCCTGGAACCGCTCCTCGGCGATGATCTGGTCCATCAGGGTGTTCGCGTCGTCGAACAGCTCCTGCGCGACCGGGTTCGAGAGGATCGCCGGATACTTGCCCTTCAGCTCCCAGGCCAGGAAGAGGAAGGTCCAGTCGATCATCTCGCGCAGCTCGGTGAGCGACGGGGACACGTACCGGACGCCGGTGAACGCGGGCGTCGGGATCTCGTCGAAGGAGACCTTTTCCGGGTTGGCCCTGGCCTGCTCGACCGTCAGCAACGGGGTCCGCTGCTTGTTCGCGTGCTGGACGCGCAGCTCTTCCTGGTCCTCGCGGTTCTTCTTATCGAGGATCTCGGCGCGGTCCGCGTCGAGCAGGTCGCCGACGACGCCGACGACACGGGAGGCGTCGAGGACGTGGACGGTCGTGTTCTCGTACGCGGGCGCGATGCGGACCGCGGTGTGCTGGCGCGACGTGGTCGCGCCGCCGATCAGCAACGGCAGTTTCAGCCCGCGCCGCTCCATTTCGGCGGCGACGTTGACCATTTCGTCCAGCGACGGCGTGATCAGGCCGGAAAGCCCGATGGCGTCGGCGCCTTCGGAGACGGCGGTGTCCAGGATGACCGAAGCCGGGACCATCACGCCGAGGTCGATCACCTCGTAGTTGTTGCAGCCGAGGACGACGCCGACGATGTTCTTGCCGATGTCGTGCACGTCGCCCTTGACCGTCGCCAGGACGACCTTTCCGTTGCCTTGACGGGTTTCGACGCGGCCTTCGAGGCGGGCCTTCTCCTTTTCGGCCTCCATGAACGGTTCGAGGTAGGCCACGGACCGCTTCATCACGCGCGCGCTCTTGACGACCTGCGGCAGGAACATCTTGCCGGACCCGAACAGGTCGCCGACGATCTTCATGCCGTCCATCAAGGGACCTTCGATGACCTCGAGCGGCCGCGGCAACTTCTGCCGCGCTTCCTCGGTGTCCTCTTCGATGTAGTCGACGATGCCGTGCACCAGCGCGTGGCTGAGGCGCGCCTCGACCGTGTTCTCCCGCCAGGAGAGGTCGACGGTGCGCTGGGTTCCCTTGCCACTGACCGTTTCCGCGAACGTGACCAGCCTGTCGGTGGCGTCCTCGCGGCGGTCGAAGAGCACGTCCTCGACCAGTTCCAGCAGATCCTTGGGGATGTCCTCGTAGACCGCGAGCTGCCCGGCGTTGACGATGCCCATGTCCAGGCCCGCGCGCACCGCGTGCAGCAGGAAGGCCGAGTGCATCGCCTCACGTACGACGTTGTTGCCGCGGAAGGAGAACGAGAGGTTCGAGATACCGCCGCTGATGTGCACGCCGGGACAGCGTTCCTTGATCCGCGGCAGCGCGTCGATGAACGCCTTGGCGTAGCCGTTGTGCTCGGAGATACCGGTCGCGACCGCGAGCACGTTCGGGTCGAAGATGATGTCCTCGGCGACGAAACCGGCCTTCCGCGTCAGCAGATCGTAGGCACGCCCGCAGATCTCGACCTTGCGGTCGGCGGTGTCGGCCTGGCCCGTCTCGTCGAAGGCCATGACCACCACGCCCGCGCCGTAATCACGGATGCGCCGGGCCTGCTGGAGGAACTGCTCCTCGCCTTCCTTGAGGCTGATGGAGTTGACGACTCCCTTGCCCTGCACGCATTTCAGCCCGGCTTCGAGGACGGTCCAGCGCGAGCTGTCGATCATGATCGGCAGCCGGGCGACCTCGGGTTCGGTGGCGATGAGGTTGAGGAACGTGGTCATCGCTTTTTCGCTGTCGAGCAGGTCGGCGTCCATGTTGACGTCCAGCAGGTTCGCCCCGCCGCGGACCTGCTCCAGCGCGACGTCGACGGCGGCCTGATGGTCGTCGGCCTCGATCAGCTTGCGGAACTTGGCGGACCCGGTGACGTTGGTCCGCTCGCCGATCATGACGAACCCGGTGTCCTTGCCGATCTCGAACGGCTCCAGACCGCTGAACCGGGTGTGCGGCTTGGCGTCCGGCAGGGCGCGCGGCGCCATCCCGCGGACGGCGTCGGCGATTCCCTTGATGTGCGCGGGGGTCGTGCCGCAGCAGCCGCCGACGACGTTGACCATCCCGGCCGTGGCGAAGTCGCCGAGCAGTCCGCCGGTCTCGTCGGGTGTCTGGTCGTACCCGCCGAACGCGTTCGGCAGGCCGGCGTTGGGGTGACAGGCCGTGTACGTGCCCGCGAGGCGGGACAGTTCGGCGATGTGCGGGCGCATCTCCTCGGCGCCCAGCGAGCAGTTGACGCCGACCAGCAGCGGATCGGCGTGCTCGATGGAGCTCCAGAACGCCTCGACGGTCTGCCCGGACAGCGTCCGGCCGCTCAGGTCGACGATCGTCACGGAGATCCACAGCGGCAGATGCGGTGCGACGTCGCGGGCGGCGGAGATCGCGGCCTTGCAGTTGAGGGTGTCGAAGATGGTCTCGATCAGCAGCAGGTCCACGCCGCCCTCGGCGAGAGCCTTGATCTGATCGGCGTACGAGGCGTACACCTCGTCGAAGGTCACCGCGCGGTACGCCGGGTCTTCGACCTTGGGCGACAGCGACAACGTGACGTTCAGCGGCCCGACCGACCCGGCGACGAACTTGCCGCCCGCCGCGTCCGCAGCCTCACGTGCGATCTGGGCACCGCGGAGGTTCATCTCGTACGCGAGGTGCTCGAGTCCGTAATCCGCCTGTCCGATGGTGGTGGCGGTGAAGGTGTTCGTCGTCGTGATGTCCGCGCCGGCGTCCAGATACTGGCGGTGGATGTCGAGGACCACGTCCGGTCTGGTGAGGTTCAGCAGGTCGGGGTCGCCGGTGATGTCACGGGGGTGATCCTGGAACCGCTCGGTGCGGTAATCCTCAGGCTTGAGGCCGGCGTTCTGGAGCATCGACCCCCACGCGCCGTCGAGCACGACTATGCGCTCGTCCAGCAGCTTTCGCAGGGCGGTCGTTTCCATCCAGCGCTCCTCCCATGTCGTGGGAGGCGCCCTTGCGGTGAAGTCCGGGGCCGAGCGTGGCGGACTCCATGGTCCGTTGCAGCGCCTCTCGACCTTGGCGACCAGACTACCGGATCGGCACAAGGGCGCTTCGCCCGAATTACTCAGCCGCTGGCCAGGGCGGGTTCGGCTTCCCGGATCGTGGGATGGGGTGACGCGGGCCGGTGGCAGGAGCTTGAAGCGACCGGTGCGAGGAATCGGGACCTCGAGTGTCCCGATTCCTCGCACCGTCGACCACTAGAAACCGACGGTCGCCTTCTGGATCTTCACCGGCTTCGCGGGCAGCCCGTCCTGCGGCCCGTTCGGGTCCGTCGGGATGATCCCGGCGGCCACGATCTTGTCCAGCACGTCCATGCCCCGCACGACCTTGCCCATCACCGAGTAGTTCTTCGGGATGTTCGCGAACGAGTGCACGATGAAGAACTCGCTGCCGTTGGTGCCGGGGCCCTGGTTGCCCATGGCGATGGTGCCGCGTTCGTAGGTCTCGGTGCCGTCGACCTCGTCCGGGAACTTGTAGCCCGGCCCGCCCTTCTCGGCTTCGTAGATGTCGCCGCATTGGAGGACGCCGAGGCGCGAGGAGTTCGTCAGGCGCCAGCACTGGCTGTGGTCGTAGAAGCGCTGCAGCGCGAGGCTCGCCAGGTTGTGGGCGGCGCACGGGGCGGCGCCCGCGCGGTTCAGGCGCACGGTGACCGGGCCGTAGTTGAAGCGGAACGTGACGTCGATCGTGCCGCGGGTCAGCGCGAAGGGGAGCGGCCGCAGGACCGGCCGGGCCGCGGGGTTTTCCGGGGTCGGCGTGAACTCGCAGCGCACGAGCGGCAAGGACGCCGAAGACGCGGGCGCGGCCGTGGCCACGCCGGGCAGCAGGACGGCGGCGAGAGCGGAGACGACGGCGGTGACACCCCAGCGCAGCTTCATGAGGGGGAACCTAACCCAAAAGGGTGGTCGTCGGGTAGCGCTTCACGCGGGCGGCACTGCGCGGGTCCAGGACTTCACGGACGCCGTGATCGCCACATTCGCTCCAGGTGCACCAGCAGTCACAGCGGCGGCGCGCCCAAGTACATGAAGGCCCCCTTCCTTGCGCTAGGCGCATGGAAGG
>NZ_JBHXJK010000064.1:0-47898 GCF_042723255.1 Amycolatopsis thailandensis | reverse complement strand
CCTTCCTTGCGTCTAGCGCAAGGAAGGGGGCCTTCATGTACTTGAGCGGAAATCAGCCCTTGAGCAGGGCGCGCGCCATCACCATGCGCTGGATCTGGTTGGTGCCTTCGTAGATCTGGGTGATTTTCGCGTCGCGCATCATGCGCTCCACCGGGAAGTCGCGTGTGTAGCCCGCGCCACCGAAGAGCTGCACCGCGTCCGTCGTCACCGACATCGCGATGTCCGACGCGTACGCCTTCGCGGCCGCGGCCATGTAGCCGCCGCGCTTGTCGCCGCGCTCGGTCGCCGCGGCGGAGGCGTAGACGAGGTTCCGGGCGGCTTCGATCTTGATGCCCATGTCGGCCAGCATGAACTGGACGCCCTGGAACTCCGAGATCGACTTGCCGAACTGCTTGCGCTCCTTGACGTACGCGATGGACGCGTCGAGCGCGCCCTGCGCGATGCCCAGCGCCTGCGCGCCGATGGTCGGGCGGGTGTGGTCGAGGGTGCGCAGCGCCGTCTTCAGGCCGGTGCCGGGCTCGCCGATGATGCGGTCGGCCGGGATGGTGCAGTTCTCGAAGTGGATCTCGCGGGTCGGCGAGCCCTTGATGCCGAGCTTCCGCTCCTTCGAGCCGACGGTGAAGCCGGGGTCGTCCTTGTGCACGACGAACGCGGAGATGCCGTTGGCCTTCTTCTCGGCCTCGGGGTCGGTCACCGCCATCACGGTGTACCAGGACGATTCACCCGCGTTGGTGATCCAGCACTTGGTGCCGTTCAGCACCCAGTGGTCGCCGTCGAGCTTCGCGCGGGTGCGCATCGAGGCGGTGTCCGAGCCGGCTTCGCGCTCCGAAAGCGCGTAGGACGCCGAGGCCTCACCGGAGGCGATCGAAGGCAGCACGAGCTTCTTGAGGTCTTCCGACGCCGACAGGATGATCGGCACCGTGCCCAGCTTGTTCACCGCCGGGATCAGCGACGCCGACGCGTCGACGCGCGCGACCTCTTCGATCACGATGCAGGCGGCGATGGCGTCCGCGCCCTGGCCGTCGTAGGCCTCGTCGATGTGCACGGCGTTGAAACCTGACTTGACCAGGGCGTTGTACGCCTCGATCGGGTAGCGCTCGTCCTCGTCGACCTCGGCCGCGTACGGCTCGATCTCCTTCTCCGCGAGGGCACGCACCGCGGCCCGCAGCTCCTCGTGCTCCTCGGCAAGCTGGTACAGACCCGGGCCGTCAGACACCTTCGTCACCTCTTCTAACCGCGTTTGGGAGTTTGTCCGATGTTAGCGCTCGTTCACATTCCGCGACATCGCGAGCGCTTGTGTCTTTGACCGCAAAGTCCGTACGTTCGGGTGATGCAGCTCACCCCGTTCCCCCGGTCGCTCGACTATCCCGAGGTCCCGGTCGGCTCGGTGCTGGCAGGCGCCGCTGCTCGCTGGGGCTCCCGCACGGCCTTCGCCCACGGAGACCAGCGCCTCACCTTCGCCGAGACGTACAGCGCGGCCTGCCGGTTCGCGAACGCCCTGCGTGCCGAGGGCATCGGACGGGGCGACGTCGTGGCGCTCCACCTGCCGAACTGCCTGGCGTACCCGGTCGCGTACTACGGGACGCTGCTCGCGGGGGCCACCTTCAGTCCGGCGAATCCCCTGCTCCCACCGGACGACCTCGCCTTCCAGCTCGCCGACGCCGGGGCGGTCGCCGCCGTCACCGTCGGCCCGGTCGCCCGCGTGCTGGCTTCGGTCCGTGACCGGACCTCGGTGCGGCTGAGCATCGTCGTTCACCCGCCGGATGGACTCGCCACGGGCGAGGTCGAGTTCACGGAGTTCTACTCCGGTCACTCCGACGAGCGGCCGGACGTGGAGATCGACATCTACCACGACCTCGCCCATCTGGCGTACACCGGCGGCACCACCGGACGGTCGAAGGGTGTCTGCCTGCCGCACCGGAACGTCGTGGTCAACAGCTTGCAGAGCTCCTGCTACCGGCTGGGCGCGGTCCCCGCCGTCGACGCCTCGGGCGAGGTGATCGTCGAGCAATTCGGCGGTCCGGAGGAATGGCCGTCCCGGATCGGCACCGGGATCGCCCTCAACCTGACGCCGTGGTTCCACGCGATGGGGACCATCGCCGCGCTCAACGTGCCACTGCTCGACGGCGGCACCATCGTGCTGCACGACCGCTTCGACCCGGCCGCGTACGTGGCCGACGCCGAACTGCTGCGGGTCACCACCATCGGCGGAGCGCCCGCGCTGTTCGCCGCGCTGCTCTCATGCCCCGAGTTTCACACAGCCGACCTGTCTTCGGTACTGACCATCGGTTCCGGGGCGGCGCCGATGAACCACGAGATGATCCGCGCCCTGCAGAACCGCTTCCCCGGCGTGCTCATCATCGAGGGCTACGGCCTCACCGAGGTCACCATGGGCGCCGTCATCGCGCCGTCCTACCGGTCTGCCGTCCGGAAGGTCGGTTCGGTCGGCCTGCCGCTGCCCGACACCGAGATCAAGATCGTCTCGGCCGAAGGCGGCGAAGATCCTTTGCCCGCCGGGGAAAGCGGCGAAGTGTGCCTGCGCGGCCCGCAGGTGATGACCGGCTATCGCAGCCGTCCCGAGGAAACCGCGTCCGCGCTCGTCGACGGCTGGCTGCACACCGGCGACATCGGCCTCCTCGACGAGGACGGCTACCTGTCCATTGTGGACCGCAAGAAGGACATGCTGCTGTACAAGGGATACAACGTCTTCCCGCGCGAACTCGAAGAGCTGCTGATCACCCTGCCCGGCGTCACCGCGGCGGCCGTCGTCGGCAAACCGGACACCGAGGTCGGCGAACTGCCGGTCGCGTTCGTGGTCCGCAGCGACGAGAACGTCACCGCCGAGCAACTCCTGGAGGCTGTCGGCGCCCGCGTCCTCCCGTACAAACGACTGCGGGCGATCCACTTCGTCGACCAGATCCCGGTGTCGGCCGCCGGGAAGGTACTGAAACGGGAGCTACGGAAGCAGCTCGCCGACTGACGCCATGCATTTCGTCCTCTGAATGCGGTAGTTCGGTGGCGAACTACCGCATTCAGAGGACGAAATGCGTCAGCCTTCGACGCGTTTGCGCAGGGCCGCGTCCTTGTCGAGCACGAGCTGCGCGAGATCCGCCTGGAACTGCGCCATCTTCGCCTGCAGGCCCTCGTCGGACGCGGCGAGGATGCGGACCGCGAGCAGCCCGGCGTTCCGTGCCCCGCCGACGGAAACGGTCGCGACCGGGACACCGGCGGGCATCTGCACGATCGAGAGCAGTGAGTCCATGCCGTCGAGGTACTTCAGCGGCACCGGCACCCCGATCACCGGCAGCACCGTCGCCGACGCGACCATGCCCGGCAGATGCGCGGCGCCACCGGCACCCGCGATGATCGCGCGCACGCCACGCGAAGCGGCCGAAGTCGCGTAGTCGAGCATCCGCTGCGGAGTGCGGTGCGCCGAGTAGACGCCGACCTCGTATTCGACGCCGAATTCGTCCAGCGCCTGCCCGGCCGCTTCCATCGTCGGCCAGTCCGAATCGCTGCCCATGATCAGGCCAACCTGCGGCGACATACCAATTACTCCTAGTGGATCTCGTAGCCGTCGAGCCAGACGGCGTGGGAAAGCCAGTGCGCGGCGAGCAGCGCGCGATCGCGCAGCTCCTCCATGCGTTCGCCCACGAGGTTGACGTGGCCGAGTTTGCGGCCGGGACGCTCTCCCTTGCCGTACAGGTGGACGCGAATGTCCGGGTACCGCGCGAAAAGGTGGTGCAGCCGCTCGTCCGGCCCCATCTCCGGGGTCTCGGGGGCGCCGAGGACGTTCGCCATCACACAGGCGGGGGCGATCAGGTCGGTCAGCCCGAGCGGGTAGTCGAGCACCGCGCGCAGGTGCTGTTCGAACTGCGACGTCCGCGAGCCGTCCTGCGTCCAGTGTCCCGAGTTGTGCGGGCGCATGGCGAGTTCGTTGACCAGCAGGCCTTCGTCGGTCTCGAACAGTTCGACGGCGAGCAGCCCGGTCACGTTCAACGTCGCGGCGATCCGCAGCGCGAGGTCCTGCGCCTCCTGCGTGCGCGCGACGCTCAGCCCCGGCGCCGGGGCGAGCACCTCGGTGTTGATCCCGCCGGACTGCACGGTCTCCACGATCGGCCACGCCGCGCCCTGCCCGAACGGGGACCGGGCCACCAGCGCGGACAGTTCGCGCCGCATGACGACCTTTTCCTCGACCAGCAACGGAGTTCCGGCGTCGAGCAGTTCGGGGACGGTCTCGCGCGCGTGCTGCGCGGTGTCGAGCATCCAGACCCCGCGGCCGTCGTAACCGCCCTGCGCGGCCTTGAGCACCACCGGCCAGGAGTGCTTGTCGGCGAAGGAGATCACATCGTCCACAGAGGACACTTCGGCGAAGCCGGGGCCGGGGATCTCGAGTCCGGCCATCATCTCGCGCATGACGAGCTTGTTCTGCGCCATCGACAACGCGGCCGGGTCGGGCCGGATGGTGACGCCCTCCATCGCGAGCGTCAGCAGGTGCTCACCTGGCACGTGCTCGTGGTCGAAGGTCAGCACGTCGACCCCGGCGGCGAACGAGCGCAGCGCTTCGAGGTCGGTGTGGTGCCCGTGCACGACCTCGCCCGCGACGAGGCCGGCGGATTCGTTCTCCCCGGCGGCCAGCACGCGCAGGGACTGGCCGAGGGAGATCGCCGCCTGGTGGGTCATCCTGGCCAGCTGTCCGCCGCCCACCATGCCCACGATCGGAAGACCGGTTCGTTTGTCCATAACGAGGAGCAGATTACTTGGCCGCCACCGCCGCGACCTGGGCGGACCCGCGTCGCAGCTCCCGCACGGCCAGGCCTGTGATGACGATCGCAGCGGTGAGGACGTAGACGTTGCCGAGCAGCGACCAGCCGAGCCCCCAGCCGAACTCGGTCACCCCGCCGTTGGGCACGAACATGATCACGCCGCTCGCGAACAGCACCGCGACGCCCGCGGCCGGAACCCACGCCCGGCGGACGACGAGCAGGACGAGCAGCGGCACCGTCCACACCCAGTGGTGTGACCACGACACCGGCGAGACCAGCAGCCCGTAGAACGCGGTCACCAGCAGCGCGCCGACCGCGTCGCCGCGGCGGTGCAGGCGCACGACCAGCCAGACGGCGGGGACGGCCAGGACGGCGGCGATCGCGATGGCCACCGTCAGCGACCACGGCGCCAGCTCCGAAGCGCGGTTCACCAGACCGTTGAGTGACTGGTTGAAGATCCAGTGCACGGAGCCGACCCGGCTGGGGTCGGTCGCCGATTCGGTCCAGAACCGGACGGCGTCGCCGGGGATCACCGCGAACATCACGGCTTCGAGCCCGGCGAACGTGCCGAGCGCCCGCAGCGCGTCCTTCCAGCGGCCGGTGAACAGCAGATGCGGCACGAAGATCAACGGCGTCAGCTTGATCGCGGCCGAGATCCCGATCAGCACCCCGGCCCAGCGCGAACCGCGCGCCGAAAGCACCAGGACGTCGAGGACGATCAGCGCCATCAGGATGAGGTTGATCTGGCCGAGGAAGATCGTCTTCCAGACCGGCTCCAGCGCCAGCGCGCCCGCCGTGGCGAGCGGCAGCACCCACCAGCGGGTGATCGGGGCGCCGCAGGCGCGGGCGACCACGGAGATCACGACGCTCAGGCAAACCAGGGAGAGCGCGCCCGCGACACCCCAGGTCAGCCCGGCCGGGACGATCGCGAGCGGTAGGAAAAGCGGCGCCGCGGCCGGGGTGTAGGTGAACGGCAGCAGCACCCACGGCGGCAGCGTCGTGAGCGCTTCGCGCGTGTACAGCGGCTCACCCTTCAGCAGGGTGAGGGCGCCGGCGCGGTAGACGGCACTGTCCGCGCCGAGGTGCCATTCGCCCAGCCAGGCGACGACGCCCAGCGCGAGCATCGCCAGCGCGAGCGCGCCGGCCAGCGCGACCCCGACGATCCGGGGGTCAGCCGCCGGACGCGACTTCAGCATGTTTTTCTTCGTCCCCCGAGCCCCGCTTCCGGCGCAAGTACCACCAGCGTCCGGCGAGCGCGACCGCCAGCACCAGCGGCATGAAGATGTACGCGCTGCCGAGGATGTTCTGCCACACCTTCCAGTGCAACTCGACATTGCGGCCGTTCGGCAGGATCAACAGCACGCAACTGATGAAGACGAAGAACACCGCGAAGGTGCCGAGCCAGCGTTTCCACGCGGTGGCGGGCGTGGTCTTCGGCAGGCGCGAGACCAGCAGGACGACCAGCGGCGCCACCCACACCCAGTGGTGGGTCCAGGAGATCGGCGAGATCAGCAGGATCCAGAACGCGGTCACCAGCATCGCCGCGAGCGCCTGGCCCTTGCGGTGGAAACGCAGGACCAGCCAGATCGCCGGGATCGCGAGCAGCGCGCCGATCCCCATCGCCGCCTTCGACGCCCAGGGCGCGAGTTCGGTGAAGCGGTTCATCAGCGCGTTCAGCGACTGGTTGCCCGCCCAGTGCACCGGGCCGATCCGGCCGGTGTCGGGCAGCGTGTAGGTCCAGTACCGGGCCGCGTCGTGCGGGATGATCAGGAACATCAGGCCCTGCATCACGATGAACGTGATGAGCCCGCGAACCGCGTCCATCCGGCGGCCGGTGATGAACAGATGCCCCAGGAAGACGATCGGGGTGAGCTTGACCGCGGCCGCGACGCCGACGAGCACCCCGCCCCAGCGGCTGCCCCTGGCGCCGATGACCAGGATGTCGAGCATCACCAGCGCCATCAGGATGATGTTGATCTGGCCGAGGAAGATCGTGCGCCACACCGGTTCCAGGCCGAGGAAGACCAGGAAGAACGCGATCGTGGACCGGGCGGGCGAGGCCCACCAGCGGGGACCGTCGGTCGACGGCTTCGGCAGCGCGCCGATGGCGATCCGGACGCACAGCGCCAGCGCGAGCAGCGAGACCGCGGTCAGGAGCCCCCAGGCGACCTGCGTCGGGACCATCGCGAGCGGGATGAACAGCAGCGCCGCCGTCGGCGGATAGGTGAAGGGCAGCAGCGCCCACCACGGTTCCACCGGAAGTGTGTTCGCGTCGTACAGCGGATCACCGTTGAGCAGTGTCTCGGCACCGGCGCGGTACACCGCGCTGTCCACGCCCAGCACCCAGTCGTGCTGCCAGCCCCAGATACCGAAACCGATCGCGACCAGCGGGATCACCGACAGGATCAGGATCGACCTCGGCCGGACGGACAAGCGGGCGAGCGACCTCCGCAGCGACAGACGATGCTGCGGGCGGCTCGCCGAAACGTCGCCGTTGGTGTCGGCGGGAACAGTCCGGGTCACGCAAACAGGAAATCATGAACCGGGTCGTCGCTGGTCCGCAGGGTCGCCGTGACCTGGCGAACGTCTTGCGATAGCCCGGCTCAGGACCGCGCGAGGGAACCGAGGAGATCGCACGCCTGGTCGTAGGTCGCCGGGAGCCGGACGGCCGAGATCTGCGGTCGGCCGGTGTCCCGCAGCTGGGCGTCCACCGAAAGCCGCTCGTTGAGCGCCCTTCGCAACGCGACGCCGGACGAAGCGAGCCTCGCGTCCTTCGGCACCAGTGCGCCCGCGACGGACGGTCCGAGCGAGGCGACGCTCTCCCCGCCGTCGAACACCTGCTTCAACGCGTCCGCGACCAGGATCATCCCGGTCAGCCGGGGCCAGCCCGCGACCGAGCTGAAGTCCATCGAGACCACGAGCAGGGTGTGCACGTCCGCGACCGGCCGTTCGTCCCGGCGGGCCTGGCGGTACAGCTCACTCAACCGGGTCCTCAGGTACGCGGCGGTGGGCAGTCCGGTGAGCGGTTCGGTGACTTCGGTGTTCACGAGCTGATCGGTCGCGACGTCCGCCCAAGCCAACGCTGTCACCCGGAGTAACCGGGAGGGCGTGGTGTCGACATCCGGTGCGATGAATCCGTCCACCGCGTCCGGGTCGGCGAGCACGGCGTGCAACGCCGCGAGATCCGCGAGCGTTTCCGCCAGCCCGGCACCCGCCGCGGCACGTGCCCGGCCCAGTCCCGCGAGCGCGGTTTCCGCCACCTCGGCGGTGGCGACCCGGCCGTTCTTGATCACCGCCGCGCAGACGGCGTCGACCTCGGGGAGGCCCCAGTCACTGGGGAAACGCCAGCCCGCGGCCAGGCTGGCCGTCCGCCAGCGGGCCCGCAGGGCGCGAAGAGAGCGATCTCGTTCGAACCGGTTCCAGGCGGCTTGCCCGTCGGGCGCACCAGTCGCCGGTACGTCCACTACCCACCGCCCCTTCCGTTCCGGATCTTTTCGATCTTGCGATCGCTTCAGGGTGGGGACGCCGGTCCACGTCGTGCGTGACGGCGTTTTCCAAGGATCTTTCCGAACTCTTCGGTAACCCGTCCCGGGTGAAGGTGTTGGGCTCTCCGGGTCATCGGCAGGGCCGCGAGGTGACGTGCGTCGCCCGTTCCGTCACACTGAGCGTGTTCGGGCGTTAGGAAGAGTAGAGCCGCCTAACCCGCATGATGAAGGAGTCCCGTGTCCACCGTTCCCGCCGATCTCTCCGGTAAGAGTGACGCCGAGCTGATCGCCGAGGTGCGTGACGGGAAGATCGCGTCTTACGGAACGCTCTACGAACGTCACGCCGGCGCGGCGCACAACCTCGCCCGTCAGCTGGCCCGTTCGAGCTCCGAAGCCGACGACCTCGTTTCAGAGGCCTTCGCGAAGGTGCTGGACACGCTGCGTGGCGGCAAGGGCCCCGACGCCGCGTTCCGCGCGTACCTGCTGACAGCGCTCCGGCACACCGCCTACGACAAGACGCGCAAGGACAAGCGCGTCGACCTGAACGAGGACATGTCCGACGTCGGCGGCGCCGTCGGCGAAGCGCTGACGGTCCCCTTCTCCGACACCGCCGTCGCCGGGCTCGAGCGCACGCTCGCCGCGAAGGCGTTCGCCCGGCTGCCCGAACGCTGGCAGGCGGTGCTGTGGCACACCGAGATCGAGGGGCAGAGCCCCGCCGAGGTCGCGCCGTTGCTGGGGCTGACCGCGAACGGCGTCTCGGCACTCGCCTATCGCGCCCGTGAGGGGCTGCGGCAGGCCTATCTCCAGGTCCACCTGGCCGAGAACTCCGGCGAACGCTGCCGCGCGAGTGCGGACAAGCTCGGCGCGTGGACGCGCGACGGGTTGTCCAAACGCGAGCGCGCCCAGGTGGAGAGCCATCTGGACGAATGTGAGAAGTGCCGCGCGCTGGCCGCGGAGCTGGCCGACGTCAACACCGGTCTGCGCGGGATCATCGCGCCGATCGTGCTCGGCGGCGCGGCTCTCGGTTACCTGGCGACGACCGGTGCGGGCAAAGCGGCCGCGGCCACCGCCGCCGGAACGGCCATCACCGCGGGCACGACCTCGGCCGCCGCGGCCGGGGGTGCGGCGGGTTCGAACACGGGTGGCGCCGCCGGTGCCGCCGCGGCCGGACCGCGCCAATTCGCCACCGTGGCCGGATCGGGCGCGGCCATCGTCGCCGCCGTGGCGGTGGCGCTCGCCGCCGGTGGCGGTACTCAGGAGATCCCCGCGGCCGCAGCTGTCCCGCCGCCCGCCGTGGCACCGGCTCCCACTCCGGTGAAGCCGCCGGTCGTGCCTCCGGTGGTGCCGCCTGTCGTTCCTCCGGCAGTGCCGCCGCCCGCGGAACAGCCGCCGCCTGTCCAGCCGACTCCTCAGCCGCAGCCGACTCCTACGCCTCAGCCGACTCCGCCCGCCGAGCAGCCCCCGCCTTCGCCGGGGAGTCCCGTGATGACGGCGTCGACCCCGGCGGGTGGCGTCACCCTCGAACCGGGCAAGGACGCCAACCTGCCGATCACCGTCCGCAACGACGGCGGCTCGAAGTCCGAACCCGTCGCCGTGTCACTGGACCTGCCGAAGGGCGTGACGGCCGTTCCCGCCGCCGGCGGCGGCGCGCTGGGCGGCTTCCGCCAACAGGGGCCCGCCCCGATCACGGTGAGCTGCCCCGGCGGCAGCGGCACGGTGACCTGCAAGACCGGTACCGGCCTCGAACCGGGACAGTCCGCGGTGCTGACGTTCCGCTTGCGCGCGGACGAAACGGCCAAAGAAGGCGTGGTGAAGGGCTCGATCACGGCCGGCGCGCAGATCATGGTCAGGGTCGAGGTGAAGGTCAAGGTGCCGGCGCCGAAGCCGCCGCCGAAGGACGCTCTCATCCTGTCGGCCGAAAGCGACGGGCTGTCGGCGTTCCCGTGGAACCGCAATCCGCTGGTCCTGGTCCGCGTGAAGAACACGGGCGAGACGACGAAGCCGGTGACGATCACCCTCGATCACCGGGTCCTCACCTCCTGGAGCGTCTACGGCATCCCGTGCACTCCGACCGGCGAAGGCGCTTCGTGCACTTCGCGCGGGTCGGTGGCTCCGGGGCGTCAGGTGAGCCTGTGGGTCCGGCTCAAGGGCCGTCCGGCGGACAACGTCCCGGTGACGGTGAACGCCACCCTCGGCACCGCGAAAGCGAAGCCGGTCGAGGTCTACTTCGGCTGCTGGCACCACTGGTGTGACGACAACGCGCTGCTTCCGCCGACCACTGTGCCTTCGCTGCCTTCGGTCACTTCGAAGCCTCCGTCCACCTCGCAGACTCCGAAGCCGGGACGGCCTGGGTGGCCTTCGCCGTCGAAGAAGCCTTCGCCGTCTGTGACGCCTACAGAGTCGGCGAAGCAGGAGCCCGCCCCGCCCGCCACGACCACGAGCGCGCCGCCCCGGCCTGGCAAGTCGAAGCCGACCACTCGGCCCAACGGTGTGGTGGACCGCATCTTCGAGTAGCGTGCCCCGCATGCTGGGGAGGCATCGGGAACTGCTGCGTTTCGCCGTGGTCGGGGGCGCGAGTTTCGTCATCACGATGACGATCAACTACGGGCTCAAATTCACCGTGCTGACCGACAAACCGGTGACGGCGCTGATGATCGGCGTGCTGGTCGCGACCGTTTTCTCGTACGTCGCGAACCGCGAATGGTCGTTTCGCTCCCGAGGCGGCCGTGAGCGCGCCCACGAAGCGGCGCTCTTCTTCCTGCTGAGCGCGATCGCACTCGGCCTCAACGCCCTGCCTCAGCTGTTTTCGCGATACGTGCTCGAACTGGAACAGCCGCATGTCGGGCTGCTCACGCAGGAGATCGCCGACTTCGTCAGCGGCGTGGTCGTCGGGACCCTGCTCGGAACGGTGTTCCGCTGGTGGTCGTTCAAGAAATGGGTCTTCCCGGTGGCAGGCGCGCGACCGCGCCTGGTGCGGGGCGAAGGGCGATCCGAGCAGCGAGACGCCGCCTGATTCGAAACCACCCAAAGCGTCATATAACGCGCTGTCCATCCCCTCCCGCCCCATTCGGCGGCCCGCGCGAATTAGACTGGTCGGGTGACCGTGGTCGAATCCGTCCTTTCCCGGACGCCCGAGCCGCTCCGATCGGTGCTGATCAAGCACCGCGAGCTGCTGAAGTTCGCGATCGTGGGCGGAACCACGTTCCTCGTCGACAACGGCGTCTGGTACCTGCTGAAACTCAGCGTGCTGGAGTCGAAGCCGACCACGGCGAAGGCGATCGCGATCATCGTCGCGACGATCGTGTCCTACATCCTCAACCGCGAATGGTCCTTCCGCACCCGCGGCGGCCGCGAGCGGCATCACGAGGCGGCGCTCTTCTTCGTGATCAGCGGGATCGCCGTGGTGGTCAACCTGATCCCGCTCTACATGTCGCGGTACATCCTGGATCTCGAAGTGCCGCACGTGACCCGGTTCGTCCAGGAGTTCGCGGACTTCACGAGCGGCTCGATCATCGGCATGTTCCTGGCGATGTTCTTCCGTTTCTGGGGTTTCAAGAAGTGGGTCTTCCCCGACGAGCTGGGCGAACGGCGCCGGGACAGCGACGAGCCGGACGACGACGTCGTCCCTCTCCGGTAAGTACTTGCCAAAAGACATGTGATTGTCTAGGGTCATCCATGTCAATGTTCCTTCACTGATGACGCCGACCGGGTTCGTACGGTCGAGCGGGACGAATTCGAGGTGATCGCCAAGCGCGAAGAGGACCGCATCCGGTTCGGATGACGGTTGAGCCTTTTCCCGTCTTGGCGGGGATCCAGAGCAGTGCTCTGCGTCCCTCGCGTTCCCTCGTTTCTTCCAGTGAACGGATCCTTTCTTGAGCACCGCTCTCGGCGCGCCTCCGCGCGCCCGAAACACCCTTGCCCTCGTCGGGCTCTTCGCCTCCGTCTTCCTGGCGATGCTCGACGCCCAGGTCGTCGCGACCGCCCTGCCGCGGATGGTCGCCGAACTCGGCGGCGCCACGTCGTTCGCCTGGGTCACCACCGCCTATCTGCTGGCGGGCAGCGTCAGCGCGCCCGTCTACGGAAAACTCGGTGACCTCTTCGGCCGCAAACGCGTCGTCGCCGTCGCGATCACGCTGTTCGTTCTCGGCTCGCTCGCCTGCGCGCTCGCGCCGACGATGCCGCTGCTGATCTCCGCCCGCGTCCTCCAGGGCGTCGGCTCCGGCGGTCTGTTCGTCGCGGTCGCCGCGATCATCGGCGAACTGTTCCCCGGCCGGGAAGGCGCCCGTTATTTCGCCTGGTTCTCGATCTGTTTCGCCGGGTCCTCGCTGGCGGGCCCTGTCGTCGGCGGCCTGCTGACCGACTTCGCGGGCTGGCGCTCGATCTTCTGGCTCAACGTTCCGATCGGCCTGGTCGCGCTCGTCATCGTCGCGAGGTTCCTGCGGCTCGAACGACGCCGGACGACCGCTCCGTTCGACTTCGCGGGCATCGTCGTCCTGTCCGGCGCGATCGTCGGCCTGACCCTGGCGACTCCCCTGTCGGCGTCGATCGGCGCCGTGCTGCTCGTCGCTTTCCTGCTCATCGAGCGCCGGGCGGCCGAACCGATCATCCCGCTTCGGCTGTTCCGCGCCAGGATGTTCAGCCTGAGCGTGCTGGCCAGTGCCGCGGCCGGGTTCGTCTTCCTGGGCTCGGTCAACTACCTGGCGCTCTTCCTGCAGACCGCGGGTGGCGCCGGGCCGTCGGAAGCCGGGCTCCTGCTGCTGCCCATGACGCTCGCGGTCGCCGCGTCGTCGATGGTCGCGGGCAAGGTCATCGCCAAGACCGGCGCCTACCGCTGGGCACCGATCCTCAGCATGACCCTCGGCCTCGCCGCCGCTCTCGCGATGTCCACAATGGACGAAACGACCCCGCTGCCGCTCGTCGTCGCCTATCTCGTCGTGTTCGGCGCGGCGGCCGGGCTCAACATGCAGGTGCTTTCCATGGCGGCGCAACAGAACGTCGCCCGGACCGACCTCGGCGCCGTCTCGGCGACCGTCGGCTTCCTGCGGTCCCTCGGCACCACGGCCGGACTGACCGTTTTCGGCGCGGTGTTCACGAATTCGTTCGGCACCGACAGCCCCACCGGATACGCGTCCGCGCTTGACGGCGTGTTCTGGGTGATGGTCCCGGTCCTCGTGCTCGGCCTCGCCGCTTCCCTCTTCCTGCCGCGCGTTTCGCTGCGGCGCAATCACTAGGAGCTTTCACGATGATCCTCGTTCTCGGTTCCACCGGCAAAATCGGCCGCGAACTCGTTCCCGCGCTGCTGGACAAGGGCGCGCGCGTGCGCGCCCTGACGCGCGACCCCTCCCGCGCCCGGATCGATCCGCGCGCCGAAGTCGCCGCCGGCGATCTCGACGCTTTCGACCCCGCGCTGCTCGACGGCGTCGAGCGCGTCTTCGTCCTGACCTCCGGGCACGGCTCCGACCCCCTTTCCCAGGAACGAACCGTGCTCAAGGCCGCCGCCGGTGTCGCGCACGTCGTCAAGCTTTCGACGACCGGAGTCCACTTCGGACAGACCGATCCGATCTCCCTGATCCACACCGAAGCCGAGAAGGCCGTGCGTGAGGCCGGGCCGGACTGGACGATCCTGCGCCCCGGCACTTTCATGGACAACCGGTTCGCCTGGCTGCTCGCCGTGCGCGGCGACGGCGTCATCCGCGTCCCCGTCGGCGATCCGGCGTCCGCGCTGGTGCACGTCCGCGACATCGCCGCGGTCGCCGCGACCGTGCTGACCACCGACGGGCACGCGGGCAAGACGTACCCGATCACCGGCGGCGAAGCGCTGACGACGCGGCGGCAGGTCGAGATCCTCGGCGACGCTCTCGGCCGGCCGCTGACCTACGTCGAAGAACCCGAAGCCGACGCCCGCGCGCGGATGCTCGGCTTCGGCTGGCCCGCTTCGGCTATCGATGGGATCTTCGAGCTCAAACGGCAGTCCGCCGGGAACGAGGAGATCGTGTTCGGCACCGTCCGCGACCTTCTCGGGCGGGCACCGCTGACGTTCGCCGACTGGGCTCGGGAGCACGCCGGCGCGTTTGCCTGACCTGCGGCTGCGCGGCCGGAAGAGAGCAAGGGACCTTTGCTGTCGCCTGGGTGATCGGCCGGAGGGAGCGCCTGCAATGAAAGGCTCTTTCCTTGCAAATTTTGCAAGGAAAGAGCCTTTCATTGCATCGGCGCGGGCGAGGGGCCTCTTGCTTGCGCCTGGCTCCGTGAAGGACCCCTTCATGTACTTGGGCTGCCGCCGCGAAGGGCGAGTTTCTCGGCTGAGCCGAGGGAAGGGGCCTTCACGCGCGCCCGCTGTGATGTGTGGGGTTTCTGGGGGTTTTGAGGCACCTGAGGTGCTCCGGCTGTCCGTGAAGGCCTCCTTCACTACCTTCAAGGTAGGCAAGGAGGCCTTCACGGGCCCGCACCCAGCCCGGCCAACCCCCAGAGCGAGCCCCAGCGATAGCAAAGGACCCTTGCTATCGCTTCTCTCAACATTGAGACAAGCGCCTGGGCCGAAAGGGTTAATGACTTGGGGCGGATCCCCCGGATACGCGACACTCATCAGGCGTTTAATTCTCGCCGGTCCGCTGTCCGGACCACGCGTTGTCCGCGACCGGCCCGCTCGCTAACGTGCCGCGACGGGGAGACAGGGGGAGACCGTATGAACGAACGCCTGCGCGTGCTCGTGGTCGACGACCATCCGCTTTTCCGGTTCGGGGTCTGCACACTGCTCGCCAACGAACCGCAGGTCGACGTCGTCGGCGAGGCCGCGAGCGGGGCGCACGCGATCAGCGCGGCGAGCGCCCTCGGGCCCGACGTCGTGGTCATGGACCTGCATTTGCCCGACATCAGCGGCGCCGAGGCGACCCGGCACATCGTCGCCGAGCAGCCCGGCGTCGGCGTGCTCATGCTGACGATGGCGGACGAGAGCGAATCCGTTTTCTCCGCGATGCGCGCCGGGGCGCGCGGATATCTGCTCAAGGACGCCGAACCCGACGAAATCATCCGTGCCGTTCACGCCGTCGCGAGGCGCGAAGCGATCTTCGGGCCCGACATCGCGACGCGAGTCCTCGGCTTCTTCAACCACTCGCAGCCGAACACGGACACGGTGTTCCCGGAACTGACCGTCCGCGAACGAGAGGTCCTCTCGCTCATCGCCGGCGGGCACAGCAACACCGTCATCGCCAGCACCCTCTGTCTCAGCCCGAAGACGGTGCGGAACCACATCTCCAACGTGTTCAGCAAACTCCACGTCGCGGACCGCGCCGAGGCCATCGTGCGCGCCCGCGAAGCCGGGCTGGGTCGTTGAGGCCCACAAGCCGCCGTTGAAAAATCGACCCCGATAAGGGCGGCTTTTCGGGCAATTCCGGGACCGGAGTCCCATGCGCCCGGGACACCTCACCCGGCAGGGTGAGTGGTGCGAGGGGTGGGGCCCTCGCACAGTTCGAGGGGAATGGGGAATCACATGTTCGAACCGAACAGGACACCCGTGGTCGTCCGCGCCACCGATCCGATCCTGCACAACGGCGTCTGCATGACGCTCCGCTCCCGTGACGACGTCTGGCTGGTGGACGGGGAGACCGCCGACCCGAGCATGGTGGCCCTCCTGGTCACCGATCGTCTCGACGAGGCCATGACGCAACTGCTGTCCGCGCTGCACCACCAGGGGTTCACCCGCATCGTGCTCATCGCGGGGGAAGTCGACGACAACGAGATCCTCAGCGCCATCGAGCACGGCGTCTGCGCGGTCGCCCGCCGTTCGGAGGCGGGCGCCGACGTCCTGGTCCGGTTGATCAAGGCGGCCGCGGCCGGGGAAGGCGCGCTCCCGCCCGACCTGCTGGGCAGGCTCCTGCACCGGGTCTCGCGGCTGCAACGTCAGGTCTTGCAGCCGCGCGGCCTGCATCTCGGTGGCATGAGCAGCCGGGAGACCGAGGTGCTCAAGCTGGTCGCGTCGGGGTTCTCGACACAGGAGATCGCCGACCAGCTCTGCTATTCGCAGCGCACGGTGAAGAGCATCCTGCACGACGTCACCAACCGGTTCCAGCTCCGGAACCGGTCGCACGCGGTGGCCTACGCACTGCGTGAGGGATTGATCTGACGTCGTGATCACCGAGATCGACGGGGCGTTGTGCCGGCTCATCGCGACGCGGCTGCCGGAAGGAACGGTGGTCCGGCTGGATCCGCCGAAACCCACCTGGCAGACCGAGACACCGGTTTCGACCGTCGATCTGTTCCTCTTCGCCCTGCACGGCGCCGGTCCGGGAACCGGCGCCGTGCGGGCGAAGCGGTGCGAACTGTCCTATTTGATCACCGCGCGGGCGGACAAGGTCCGGGACGAGCACACCCTGCTCGACCGGTCGCTACGGGTGTTGCTCGGGACCGAGTTCCTCGTCGTCGACGAGCAGCCCTTGCGGCTGACCATCGGGAAGACCGATCCGACCGGGCTTTGGGTCAGCCTCGGCCTGCCCGCCAGGGCGGCGTTCGTCGTCACGGTCACGGCGGAGTACCGAGACTGAGCACCGAGGCCCGCCGCAGGACCACCCCGCCGATGGACGCCAGCTGCGTGCCGAAGAGCTCGCACCATTCGGCGGCGGTCTCGGGCGGGCCGCATTCACCGGCCCGCATGGCCCACTTCGCCCGGACTTCGAGGCAGTAGCCGAGCAAGCCGGTCAGGGTCAGCCCGTTCCGGCCGGCGCCGACCCAGCAGGTGCCCCGGTAGACCCAGCTGCCCGGGGGCCGGAACACGGCGCTCTCCTGGACGAACCGGTGCCCCGCCGCTGCGGTGACGGACGCGACCGGGGTGTCGATCCCGCTGACGAACAAGCCCTTCGAAAGCAGGTCCAGGGCCTCGGCCTCCATCCGCTCCACCACGCCGGGCTGACGACGGCACGCGTACAGGTCGCCGTCGAAGGACAACCGCACGGAGATCGCCACCTTGCCGATCTCCACGGTCGCCGCGGCCACCGGGCTCACCGGTGGGCGGTACCGGAACGCCGTCGCTCGCACTCCCCGACGTTAGGTCGGCGCGCTTCCGCCGCCCTGCCCGATGGGGTGATCCTTCGGGAGGTCTTAGCGAGGGACCCGTTCGGCGGGCCAGCGCACTTCGGCCACATCGCCCGGCCTCGGGACCTTCAAGAAAAGACTGAACACCGCGGGCTGTTTGCTCGACAACTCCAGCCGTCCGCCGTCGGCCTCGATGAGCGCGCGGGCCAGGGCGAGCCCGACACCGGTCGAGCCGCCGCCGGAGAATCCGCGTTCGAAGATGTGCGGCGCCAGCTCGTCGGGCACTCCCGATCCGGTGTCGGCGACCTCGATGACGACGGTGCCCTCCGTGTCGCCTCGCCGGGCGGCGAGCGTGACCGTTCCCGCGCCGTGGCGCAGCGCGTTGTCGAGGAGGACCCCGACGACCTCGCGCAGGCGGCCCGGCGTCGCCCTCACCCTGAGCCCGTCCGTGACGCGGATCCGGAGATGCCTGCCTTCGGCGCGAAGCAGCTGTCGCCATTCCTCCGAAATCTCGGGAAGCATTCCCGGCAGGCTCACCGGTTCCGCGCCGACCTCGCGCGCCGCCCGCGCGGCGGCGAGCAGTTCGTCGAGCGCTTCGGCCAGCCGGTCCGCCTGTTCCTGTGCGGCCTTCGCCTCGTCGACGACGTCCTGATCGGGGTGGATGGTCAGCGGTTCGAGCCGCAGCTGCAGCGCGGTCAACCGGCTTCGCAGCTGATGCGAGACGTCGCCGACCAGCTGACGTTCTCGCTGGACGAGCTGCGCGAGCGCCGTCCCGGACGCGTCGAGCGCTTCGGCGACCATGTCGAGTTCGCCGACTCCGTAGCGTTTCGGATCCGGCCGGAAATCGCCGCCGCCGAGTTTGACCGCGCGATCGGCGACGTGTCTCAGCGGTTTCGCGAGCCGCCGCGCGGTCACGGTCGCGACCACCGTGCCGGTGCCCACCGACAGCACGACCAGCAGCACCACGAGCAGCGTCATCTGGGTCTGGCGAGTGCGCATCGGCCCGGCGGGCACGGCCAGCTCGACTTCGCCGTGCAACGCGATCGGTGCCTTCTCCGACACCACGTCGGAGCCCGGGTCGGAGCCGTACCGTTTCTCGATCTGCCCTTGCGCGCGGACGGTCAGCAATCCGCCCTGCGGCACGGCCACCCGGACCAGTTCGAGGTTGATCGGCTGGCCGACGGCGATCTCGCTGTCCAGCGTCGCCGCGATCCCCCGGGCCGAGGACGCCAGGTTCTCGCGGTTGAGGTTCTCGACCAGCTGCCAGGCGGTGATCCCCAGCGGGATGCCCAGCACGGCGGCGGTGACCGCGACGGCGAGCAGGATCGCCAGGAGGATGCGGCGGCGCATGCTATTCCGCGTTGAAACGGAAACCGACGCCGCGGACGGTGGCTATCCGCCGTTCGCCGTCGCCGTTCCCGCCGGGTTTGCCCGTCCGGCCCGCAGCTTCGTCGGCCGCGATGGCGAGCTTCCTGCGCAGCCAGGACATGTGCATGTCGAGTGTCTTCGAAGTCTTCGATTCGAGGTCGTTCCACACCTCGGCGAGGATCTCGTCGCGGCTGACCACCTGGCCCGCGCGGCTCATCAGCACCCGCAGCAGCTCGAACTCCTTGTTGGCCAGCTGCACCTCGTGCAGGTCCACGGTGACCATCCGGGCACCGAGGTCCATCCGCACTCCCCCGGCTTCGAGCACTTCGGGCGCCCGGCGGCGGAGCAGCGCCCGGATGCGGGCCAGCAGTTCGGCGAGCCGGAACGGTTTGGCGACGTAGTCGTCGGCGCCGGCGTCGAGCCCGACCACGAAATCGACCTCGTCCGTACGCGCGGTCAGCATCAGCACCGGGACCTCGGTGCCGCTGGCCCGCAGGCGACGGCAGACCTCGAGGCCGTCCATCCCGGGCAGGCCGAGATCGAGGACCAGCAGATCCACCCGATCGCTCGCGGTCGCGTCGAGAGCGGCGGGCCCGTCGCCGACGACACGCACGTCATACCCCTCCCGCTGGAGTGCGCGGGAAAGCGGATCGGCGATGGCCGGGTCGTCCTCGGCGAGTAGCACCATGCTCACCTGGCCAACTCTACGACTGCCGGGCGTGAAAGCATCGTGACCGTGCCTGGCTACGAGAATGATCTGGAACTCGCCACCCGGCTGGCCGACGCCGCCGACGCCATCACCACCGCCCGGTTCCGCGCGCTGGACCTGGCCGTGGAACGCAAACCCGATCGGACCCCGGTCACCGACGCGGATACCGCCGTCGAGGACGCCATCCGTGCGATCCTCGCCACAGACCGCCCGGACGACGCCGTGCTCGGCGAGGAACGCGGCGGTTCGGCCGCGACCGGCCGCGCCTGGGTGCTCGACCCGATCGACGGGACCAAGAACTTCCTGCGCGGCGTCCCGGTCTGGGCGACGCTGATCGCGCTCGTCGAAGACGGCACGCCCGTGGTGGGCATGATCAGCGCGCCGCTGCTCGGGCGCCGCTGGTGGGCCGCCACCGGGGACGGCGCCTGGATGAGCGATTCAGCCGGGGAGCGCCGCATCTCGGTGTCGAAGGTCGCGTCGCTCGAAGACGCGTATCTGTCCACAACGGACCTGAACTCGTGGGTGGAGTACCACTCGCGGGAAAAGTACCTCGACCTGGTCAACGCGTGCTGGGAAAGCCGGGCCTTCGGCGACTTCTGGCACCACTGCCTGGTGGCCGAGGGCGCTTTGGACGTCACCGCGGAATGCATCGTGAACCCGTGGGACGTCGCGGCGGCGCAGGTGCTGATCACCGAAGCCGGTGGCCGATTCAGCGACTTGAACGGCGAAGCTCGCTACGACAACGGCTCGGCGCTGTCGACGAACGGCCTGCTGCACGACGAGGCGCTGGCGATCCTGAAGCGCTGAGTCACTGCGCGCCGGGAAGCAGGCCGACGGCGCCTCGCGCGACCTGTGACCAGGCGAGACGTCCGAAGAGGTAGTGGCAGGCGACCTGTTCGCTGGTGAACCGTGCCCAGTCGTACCGGTTGCCCTGCTCACGCCAGAAAACCTCCCAGGCGGGCTCGGCGCTCTCTTCCTCCGTGCGCATCAGGCACCAGGCGTTGTCGGCTTCCGTGCCGACCGAGACCACCTCGGCCGGCACGCCCAGCGCCGCCAGCCACCGCAGGATCGTCCCCGTGTTCACCGAACCTCCCCCGTGACGTCCGCCAGGAAGCCCAGCGTGACGAGTTCATCGGCGCCCAGCACCGCGCGGAAACGCACCCCGCCGCCCGGTTGGCCGAACCACTCGGCGGTCACCGAACGCCAGACCGGCAACGGCCGGACGACGCGGTAGCGCCGGTACGCGGCGAGCTGGTCCGGCGGCAGGGAACGCATCGAAAACAAAGTGGCGTCCTCGGCGAACACCCGGCCGTGCTGATCCCCGAAGCGGTCGAGATGGGTGCCGACGTCGAGCATCACCGGCGTCGCCGGGTCGATCCCGCCCTCGCCGGGCGGCCACAGATAACCCGTCTCGCCGACGAAGCGCTCTCGCCAGTCCTCTTGGGACTCTCCGCCCCAAGGGTCGTGTCCCCGGGTCAGCTCCGCCGGGGCGGCGACGGACGGTGTCGTCGGCGATCGCCGGAAACCGCTGCTGACGTGAGACAACGCGTCCAGATCGTCCAGCACGCCCGCCTCGGGGTGATCCTGCGGGCCGGAAGCGCCTTCCGGCAGCGGCAACTGGCGCGCGGGTTTCCCCATCGCGACCGGCAGGTGCCCGATCGGGAACATGTGCACGAGGAACAGCGCGATCACGCTCTCCCGCTCGGTCCGCAAAGCCCCCATGGGCGGCGGCACGGGAGGCGGCGGTTGCGGTTGCGGTTGTGGGAAGGGCACTCGCAACGGCGCCACCGAGGCAGGCCACGGCGAAGGCGCGTACGGAGCGCGCGCCCCGTGCTGGGGTGTCGGGGCGTCGTAATCGGCAGGCAGCCGGATGGGCCCCGTCCCGGCCTCGCTCGGATCGGTCACCGCACCTCCCCCAAGGAATCGATCCCACCGTGAAGGGGGAGGCAGCGGACAGGACGCGCTACGACTTTAGCGCCGACCGGCGTTCTCGTCGGCGGATACCCGAAAGCGCGCGCACCTCAGCCGGCGAGCGCGTTGACCACCCGGGACGGGCTGGGCCTGCCGAGCTTCCCGGCCATCCACTTGCTCGTCGCCACCAGCGCGTCGAGATCGACGCCGGTTTCGACGCCGAGGCCGTCGAGCATCCACACCAGATCTTCGGTGGCGAGGTTGCCGGTGGCCGATTCGGCGTACGGGCAGCCACCCAGTCCACCGGCCGAAGAGTCCACAGTGGACACGCCGCAGCGAAGGGCCGCCAACGTGTTCGCGAGCGCCTGGCCGTAGGTGTCGTGGAAATGGACGGCCAGCGTGCCGACGTCGGGGAACAGCCCGATCAGTGCCTCGACCTGTCCCGCGGTGGCGACGCCGATGGTGTCCCCGAGCGAGAGCTGCGAGCAGCCCAGGTCCAGGAGCCGTTTACCGACTCCGGCGACCTGCGCGGCCGGGACGGCGCCCTCCCACGGGTCGCCGAAGCACATCGACACGTATCCGCGGACGTCGAGACCTTCGGCCCGCGCCCGGGTGACGACCGGCTCGAACATCGCGAACTGGTCGTCGACCGTCGAATTGAGGTTCTTCTTGGCGAAGGTCTCGGTGGCGCTGGCGAAGATCGCGATATGCGAGACCCCGGCCTCCAGCGCCCTGTCCAGCCCGCGCTCGTTCGGGACGAGCACCGGGTAACGGACGCCTTCGCGCTTGTCGAGCCCGGCCAGGAGCTGCTCGGCGTCGGCCAGCTGCGGCACCCACTTCGGGCTCACGAAACTGGTCGCCTCGAGCGTGGTCAGCCCGGAATCGGCGAGTTTGTCCAGGAATTCGAGTTTGACCTCGACCGGGACGATCGCCTTCTCGTTCTGGAGACCGTCGCGCGGGCCGACCTCCCAGATCGTCACGCGCTCCGGCAGGGCCGAGGCGGACGGGACGCGGTCCGGCAGTCCCAGCTCTCGCGTGCCCATCAACGCCGCCGGTTTCCGCGCGGCGGGCGGCCCTGCGGAGGAAGCGGTTCGGTCTGCTGCGGCGCCCCCGCGGGCGGGGCGTAGTCGTCGTACGGGTTGTCGTTGACCTCCCGGTAGATGACCGTGTGCACGCGCTCGACCTTGGGGATGTCGTCGAACTTCAGCGGTTCGTCCGAGGCGGACTCGATCACCAGGGTGCCGCAGCCGAACACGCGGTCCAGCAGGCCGTGCTCGAACTGGACGCTGTTGATCCGCGACATCGGGATGTCGATCCCGGTCCGCTTCAGCACTCCTTCACGGGCGATCAGCCTGTCCGTGGTCACGATGAAATGCGTCGTGCGCCAGCGGACGAACGGGGCCAGGAAGAGCCACACGACGAGGACCAGGCCGACCGCGGCGATCGCGATCAGCCAGATCAGGTCCCATGGGGCCGCCGCGTCCTTCGCGAAGAGGCCGAGCACGATGCCCCCGCCGAGCGTGACGATCAACGCGAGGAAGGGGAAGATCAGCATCTTGAAATGCGGGTGACTGTGCACCACGACGTGCTCGTTCTCGCTGAGCAAATCGTCCGGATAGGCCACGACGGACGCTCCCAAAGTGTGTTCGGCGCTGGTGAGCTCACCGTACCGGCGAACGGTCCCGGTGGAAGACCGGACGCCGCAAAACACACCGCACGGATCAGGACCCGGCGGGCCGCACGTGGACGACGTCTCCGGCGAACACCGTGTAGCGCTCACCACCGGGAACGTCGACCTGGAGCTGACCGGCGGGATCGATGTCGGCGGCGCGGCCGGTCAGCGCCGAACCGTCGGGCAACTGGACCTCGACGTCCTGACCCAGCGTGGCGCAATGCCGCCGATAGTCCCCGAGCAGGCCCGCCTCGGCCAGCGACCCACCGGCGAGCCGCCAGCGGTGTTCGAGCTCGTCGAAGCCGGTGAGCAGGCGGGTGGCGATCTCGGCGCGGTCGGTCTCCGTCGCCCCCTGCTCGGCCAGCGAGGTCGCGGGCAGGCCACCGGGCCCGGCCGGGACGTTCTCGCCGAGCGGCAGCACGTTCAGGCCGATGCCGAGGATCACGGTGGTCTGGTCGCCCGCGACGGCCTCCGCCAGGATGCCCGCGCATTTCGCGCGCTCCGGACCGGCCAGGACGTCGTTCGGCCATTTGAGGACCGCGTCGACCCCGAGGCCCGCGGCGACCTCCCGGACCGCGAGTCCCGCGACCACGGAAAGTGAACCCAAATTGGCGAACGGGACCCCGCCCGGACGCAGCAGGACACTGACGTAAAGGCCCGCTCCCTTCGGCGAGGACCATTGCCGCGCGCGGCGGCCGACGCCGGCCGTCTGCTCTTCGGCGATCAGCACTGTGCGGTCTTCGGCCCCCTTCGAGGCGGCTTCCCGCAGGTCGGCGTTGGTGGACCCGGTGCTCGCCACGACCTGGATCGCGGCGTACCGGCCGGACAGCGCGGCGCTCAGACGCTCGGCGTCGAGGGCTCCCGTCTCACTCATCTGCCCAGAATATGAGAGTCCCCCTAACGTGCAAGGCGTTCGCTCGTTACGCAGAGGTGGTCTCCAATAATCTTGACGGCGTGACCGAGCCCGACTCCGCTTCGAACGCGCCCGAAACCAGCCCGAAGAAGTCGTGGGCGCACGGCGTGGCGATGCGCGGCCTGGTCGCGCTCCCGCTGGTCGCCGGGCTCGCGACGGCGGGCTGGCTGCTCGCGGGCGGCAACGACCCGGCGCCCGCCGACGGGAACCAGCCGGTGCCCGTTCCCGCCGCGAAGCAGGATCCGGCCACCGTCGGCGGCGGCGCGGGTCCGTCGGTCCTCGAAGTCAGCGCGCCGGTCAAGGCACAGGAGACCCCGAAGGGCGTCCGGCCGCTCGAAGAGTGGGCCGAGAAACTCGCCGGACCGCTCGACATCCCGGCGAAGTCGCTCATCGGCTACGCGAACGGCGAACTCGCGCTGCGCGGCGAGCAGCCGAACTGTCACCTGTCCTGGGTCACCCTGGCCGGGATCGGCGCCGCGAGCTCGAACCACGGACGCGGCGGCGAGAACCCCCTCGGCCTCTCGGCACAGCAGTGGAAGAAGCACGGCGGGTCGATCCCCGGCATCGCGAAGCCCGCGCTCGCCGACCCCGACTCCTCCTCGGTCGCCGCCGGTCGCGCGCTGTGCTCCTCCGGAGCCGACCTCGGTGGCGGCAACGGCTGGTGGAAGGCGATCGCCGGCTACCAGGGCGGCAAGGGCAACGAGGCCGAACTGTTCCGCCAGCGCGTCTTGGGCAACGCTCAGCTGTACGCGACCCTGTCCCTCGACCCCGCGCGAAGCTCGAGCCCCGCGGTGAAGGCGACCCGGTTCGCGCTCGGCCAGCTGGGACTCCCGTACGTGTGGGGCGGCAACGGACCGGAAGCGGGTGCGGCGGGCTTCGACTGCTCCGGGCTGACGAAGGCGTCCTACGACGAGGCCGGGGTCGCGCTCCCGCGGACCGCGGACAGCCAGTTCCGGGCCTTGCAGCAGGTGCCCGGCGAGCCGAAGCTCGGCGATCTCGTGTTCTACGGGAACCCGTCGACGCGGATCCACCACGTGGGGCTGTACCTCGGGAACGGCCTGATGATCAACGCGCCCACCGAGGGCCAGGCGATCCAGATCCACACGTACCACTCGAAGGGCGACGACTACACCGGCGCCGGGCGGCCCTCCGCCTGATTTCCGCTGATTTCCACGTCCCGAGCGCCACGCTTGAGACGTTGAGCGTCCCGTGCGTGGCGCTCGGGACACCGAAGCGGATCAGAACCGGGGGGGCCGACCGGCTTCGGATGTTGCGAAAGCCAACGTTGAAGGTTGCGAAAGTGGCTTTCGCAACACCGCCGTCCCACCAGACTCCGCTGGGCCAAGGGTCGTGAGGGGTACGGCGAAGGTGGCGTCGTGTCCGAACCCGCCGTGCGCGAAGGCGTGACTCGCGTGATCAGGAACGGAACTCGCGTGATCAGAGGGCGAACTCGGTGATCGCCGCCTGATCACGTCTCAGTCACTCATGAGCCGGGCGGCCAGCGCAGCCGGTGGATGGCGGGCATCGGCATGTCCCGCGAGAAGGGCCAGTCGATTCCCGGGGTGATTCCCGCCAGCAGGCGTGACACGAAAGTCCCGTGGCTCCCCACCAGCACGACACCGCCCGCGTATTGCTCCGCCAGCCGCTCGACGGCCGCGATCGCCCGCGCTGTCAGCTGCCGCAGGCTCTCGGCGCCAGTACGAGCGAAATCCGGATCGGCCCAGCTGCGCGCGTAGTGCACGGCGTAGTCCGGCGTCGGCTCCAGACCTGAGTCCCATTCGCGGAGCTCCCAGCTCGTGGTGACTTCGAGCCCGGCCAGTCTCGCCGTGGGTTCGACCGTCGCGACCGCTCGCCGGTACGGACTCGACACCACCGCCGTCGGGTTCATCGCGGCGAGTTCGGGCGCGAGGAGCTCCGCGGCCGCGATGCCCGCCGTTGTCAAAGGCCGATCCGGGTCGTCGGGCTTTCCCGGCGACGGCGGAACGGACTCGGCGTGCCGTACGAGGACGATTTCGCAGTTCACAAACGGTCGGCCAGCCATTCGAGGGCGGCTTCCCCCTGACGGAGAACCGAGATGTGACCGTCCTCCGGAAACACGCGCAACTCGGCCGTGGCGCACTGCCGCGCGAGCCACTCCCCGTGCCCGACGGGCGCGATGCGGTCGGCGCCGCCGTGCACGAGCAGCACCGGGGCCTTGACGTCGGACGGCTGGAATCCCCACGGCGCGACGTACGCGAGATCGTCGTCGATCAGTGCGCCGGGGCCGCCCTCGATCGCGGGACCGACGACGTCGAGCAGCCATTTCCAGTCATCCGCCAAGGCCGCGTGATCCGCCGGGGTGAACATCTCGGCGTCGTACTCGGCCGTCGCCTCGTAACGCTCCTTCTCTTCCCGCCCAGCCAGGGCCGCCGTCAGCGAGCCGACGCCCGCCGCGCTCATCCCCGCGAACCATTCCCAGCTCTCGGAGTACGGAGCCATGCTCGCGACGCCGACCATCGCCGAGACCCGCTCCGGCAGCAGAGCAGCGCACGCGAACGCGTGTGGTCCGCCGCCGGAATGCCCGTAGACCGCGAACCGCTCGATCTCCAGGGCATCGGCGATCTTCTCGACGTCCGACGCCGCCGACGCGACATCTCGGCCGGGGCGCGGCGAGGAGCCGCCGTACCCGGGCCGGTCGTAGGAGACCCACCTCAGCCCGAGCCGTTCGGCGGCCGGGAAGAGCGGTGACGGCGGGGCGCCGATGTTCGGAGTCCCGTGGTGCCAGAACACCACCGGACCGGTGCCGCCGGTGTCGTACGTGTGCAGAATGGTCCCGTTCCCCAGGTCCACGTCGAACTCGTTCACCATCGGCCGAGCGTAGGGCACCCTGGACCCATGTCGCGCTATCACGAGATCAAGCACCGGGTGGCCACCACCTTCCAGCGGCACGTCGGCAACCCACTCCTCCGGCGGCTGCCCGCCCAGCCCGTCCTGGAGACCACCGGTCGCAAGTCCGGGGAACCCCGGCAGACGCCGATCGGCGGCCGCAAGGTGGGCCGCGAGTTCTGGATCGTCTCTGAGTTCGGCGAGAAATCGCAGTACGTCCGCAATATCCAGGCGGATCCGCGCGTCCGGCTCCGGCTCAAGGGCCAGTGGCACACCGGCACGGCGCACCTGCTCCCGGACGACGACCCCCGCGCCCGGCTGAAGGCCCTGCCCAGGTTCAACAGCGCCGCCGTGCAGGCGATCGGCACGGATCTCCTCACCATCCGGGTCGATCTCGACGAATGAGTTTTGCCTTGACGCCAAGGGCAAGGTTTACGCTCGGACCATGCGGATCGGCGAACTCGCCGCGCGGACCGGGACCACCACGCGCGCGCTGCGTTTCTATGAGTCACAAGGGCTTCTCGACGCTCGGCGCGCGTCGAACGGGTACCGGGAGTACGACGAGGACGACTACCGCCTGGTGAACGAGATCCTGACCCTGCAAGCGGTCGGGCTCAGTCTGGAGGACACCAGGCCGTTCGTCGAATGCCTGCGCGCCGGTCACGAGACCGGCGACTCGTGCGCCGATTCGATCGAGGTCTACCAACGCAAACTCGCCGAGGTGGACGCCTGTCTTGCCAGGCTCAACGACGTGCGGGACAGCCTGCTGACCAAGCTCGCGGGCGCGTTGAAGACACCGCCGGGGCCGTGCGTCGTCGTGCCGCGAACCGAGGAGGCCTGAATGTCCCTTTCCGTCGTCACCGACGAAACCTTCCGAGAGCTGGTCCTGGAGCAGGAGAAGCCCGTCCTGGTGGACTTCTGGGCGCAGTGGTGCCCGCCTTGCCACATGATCGTCCCGGTGCTCACCGAGATCGCCGAGGAACGCGCCGACTCGCTGATCATCCGCAAGCTCAACTCCGACGAAAATCCCCTCACCGCAAGGGATTACCAGGTCATGTCCCTGCCGACGCTGATCCTCTTCCGGGACGGAAGTCCTGTTTGGACGACCGTCGGGGCCCGGCCGAAGGCGCGGCTGCTGGCCGACCTGGACGCCGTCCTGGAGGCGGCCCGCGTCTGACTCGCCTTCCGGCAGTGTCATGAAAGGGTCTTTCCTGACGAATTTCGTCAGGAAAGACCCTTTCATGACATCCAGGTGCGTGGGCGGCGACGTAATTGTGTTGCGCCCGGGGCCGTCCGTTCGCATCCTTCAGCACATGACATCGACCCTCGCCTTCCTGCCGTCGCCCACCGTCGTCCGACGGGTGCGGGCGCAGCAGCAGAAGACGTCCTGGCGGAGGCCGGCACCAGTCCGATCGTGAGCGCCGCGCTCGTCGCGGGCCTGCTCGCCGGGTATGGCATCGCCATTCCGGTGGGCGCGGTCGGCACCTATCTCGTGGTGCTGACGGCTCGCGCAGGCCTCAAGATCGGCGCGTACGCCGCCTTGGGCATCGCCACGGCCGACGGGCTCTACGCCCTGATCGCGGTGCTCGGCGGCAGCAACCTCGTCTCGGTCATCCAGCCGATCGCCGAGCCGCTGCGCTGGGTTTCGGTGGCGGTGCTGCTCGTGCTGGCCGTCCACATCGGAATCACCGGGGTAAGGAATTTCCGCGACTCCGCGAAAGCCGAGCTGACCGAACCGGCCGCGATCGGACCGTTGAAGGCCTACGTGCGCCTGCTCGGGATCACGCTGCTCAACCCGACGACGGTCGTCTACTTCACCGCGCTCGTGCTCGGCAGCGAGGACATGGCCGCCGCGAGCACGTCGGAGCACGTGGTCTTCGTGATCGCGGCGTTCGCGGCCTCGGCCAGCTGGCAACTGCTCCTCGCGAGCGGCGGCGCGGTGCTGGGCAAGGCGTTGACCGGACGTCGTGGACGACTGGCGACCGCGCTCACGTCCAGCGCGCTCATCGCCGTACTCGGTATCCGCCTGATCTGACGACACCGAAAAGAATCGAGGACAGCGGCAGTCCGCATCGGTTGCCAGGCTGTGCCCATGACCGAAACCCAGGAACGCCCCGCCTCCCTCCACTCCTACCTCGCCTACCACGACGCGGCGAAGGCGCTCCGCTGGCTCGAACGCGCCTTCGGCTTCGAAACCGTCATGGAGTACCCGGACGACAAGGGCCTGATCCAGCATTCGGAACTGCGGCTCGGCGGCGCCTCCATCATCGTGTTCAGCGCGGAGGAGGACTACGACCGCGCGAACCGCAAGGGGGAAACGGTCGGCCACGGCCTCTACGTCAGCCTTCCGACGCAAGAGGCCGTGGACGCCGTTTTCGCCTCCGCCGTCGAAGCCGGCGCGACGACGGTCTGGAAGCCCGAGAACACCGAATGGGGCAATTACCGCTTCCGCGTCGACGATCTCGAAGGCTACGAATGGACCTTCGGCACGCACGTCCCCGGCGAGCCGACCGACTGGAGCTAAAGCAGGCGCGCGAACCACTCGTGCATACGGCGAAGCAGATCCAGCTGGTTTTCCCGCTTGCGGAACGAATGCCCTTCGCCTGGATAGACGACGAAGTCGTGTTCGACGCCGAAGTGCCGTAGCGCCCGGTGGAAGTATTCCGCCTGGGACAACGGGACGTTCGTGTCGTCAGCGCCGTGCGCGATCAGCACAGGGGTCTCGATCTTCGACGCGTAGGAGATCGGGCTCAGCCGGTCGTGCCGGTGCGGGCCTTCCCCTTCCCAGCCGGTACTTCCGCCGAGCAGGGCATCGTAAGGACCGAATTCGCCGGTCCCGGCGAGCATCCCCCAGTCGCAGATCCCGGCCACCATCAGGGCCGCCTTGAACCGGCTGGTCTGCCCGACCGCCCAGGCCGTCATGAAACCGCCGTGACTCCCGCCCATGATCCCCAGCCGGTCCGGATCGGCGACCCCTTCGGCGACGAGGAGGTCGATCCCGGTTTCGATGTCCCTCCATTCTTCGAGGCCGACACGTCCGGCGACCGAAGCGGCGAACTCATGACCATGGCCTTGTCCCCCACGGGGATTCGGCAGGAAGACGGCGTGTCCCGCCGAGGCCGGCCATTGCGCGGACGGGAACCAGGCGAGCCGGAACCCGTCCGCGTGCCGGTCGTACGGTCCGCCGTGCGGGATCGTGATCAGGGAGAAGGGCCCGTCCTCTCGCGTCTTACCCGGCGGAAGGACGAGCAAGCCATCCAGGGCGAGGCCATCGAAAGCCTTATAGGACAAGCGTTCCTGTGTTCCCCAGGTGATATCGGCGAACTCCGGAACCAGGTCAGAGACGCGCGTCAAAGCCCCACTCACAGGTCCACTGTGGACACCCTTCGGCTGATGGGCGGTGCTCAGCACGATGGCCACGATCTCGCCGTTCGAAGAGATCGCGTCCGCTTGCCCGCGCCAGAACGACACTTCGCCGTCACCGAGACGATGAAGCGCGGTGTCCAGCCCGTCCGCGACGAGCACCAACGGCGCACCGGAATCGACCTGCGCGAGCCTGATCGGGCAGGCCGATTCCGGTGTCAGATTCCGGTGCTCCCCTGTTTCCACGGGAACGTCGAAGACCGCCCGGCCACCCACCCTCTCCGGCGTCGCGAGATACGCGACGTGCCAGCTGTCGCCTTCCCGCCACCAGACCGGGCTCTCGGCCTCGAACGGGGTCTTCCCGAGCTCCCGCCGTTCCCCGGTTTCCAGGTCCAGCAAGGAAAGCCGGGGTTCGAGCCCGCCGGGATCGATCTCGGGCGTCGACCAGGTGATGACGGCGACCGCCTTGTCGTCCTGACGACCGGCGACCCCGACCACGTGGTCCTCGATCAGTGTGGTGATCTCACCGGCCTTCGGATCGAAGCTCCGCAGCCGCGCCGGGCGGAGACTTTCGCTCCAGACCCAGATGTCCGCGGCCGGCGTCTCGTCCTCGGCGATGAACACGATCCGGTCGCGCATCGGGACGAACCCGGTGATCTCACTCCCCCAGGCGAAGAGTTGCCCGTCCACCGTGTGGATCCGGCCGTCCCGTAGGAAGTGAAGGGAATCCGACGACCACTTCGGCGAGCTTCCCTCGGCCACCTTCCGGGGTTCTCGGCCGCTGTCCGCGAGCCAGATCTCGGGGGCGCCTTTGGCGACGGTCTCGACCTGGTACGCGATCCGGAGTCCGTCCGGGGACAGCGCGGGTTCCGACGGGACATGATGGTCGACGATCAGCTCAGCGGTCAGCATGTGTTCATACTGCCGAGAAAACCTTCCCCAGGTTGTCGAGCCAAGTCCCGGTGCCCTGCTCGCGCCAGCTCGGTTCTTCGTGCCCGTCGAGGAAAGTGCCCTGTTCGATCAGCGTCAGCCGGGTGCCGTCGTCCTCGGCTTCGAGCAGCACCGTCGTGACCGACACCGTCGCTAGGACGTCGTTCGCGGACAGTGTCCCCGAGTAGACGATCCGCTCGTTCTCTGCGATGTCCTCGTAGCGCGCGTCGAACACCATCCCCTTCCCGTCGTCGGGAGGACCGGTGGTGACCTCGCGGCCGCCGACGCGGAAGTCCAGGGAGTGCCCGCCACCGGGCACGGTGAACCAGCCGGCTTTCGCGGCGGCGTCGGACCAGGCCGCGAAAACGCGATCCGGCGACACGGGGTAGACGCGCTCCAGGGTGAAAGTGGCGTGTTTGACGGTCATGACCTTTTCCCTTCGTCGGACTCCAGAAAGCCACCGAGACGGTCGAGCCGGTGTTCCCAGCCGGTGCGCTGCCCGCCGAGCCAGTCCTCGGCCATCCGCAGGCCGTCCGATTCGAGGTGGCAGGTCCGCACGCGGCCCGCCTTCTCCGACCGGACGAGCCCGCTGGCCTCCAGCACCTGGAGGTGCTGCATCACGGCGGGCAACGACATCGACAACGGCTGCGCGAGCTCCCCCACCGAGGCGGGTCCCCGGGTGAGGCGCTCGATCATTTCGCGGCGCGTTCCGTCGGAAAGCGCCTTGAACACCTGGTCCATCCGTTGGTTAGGCACATGCTTAACCATGCACCCGCGCCAGGAAATAGTCAAGCAAGTACTTAACTTTCTGCGGTCATACCTTCGACGAGCAGCCACTGCGAGGCGAGGTACGAGGTCAGCACGAAGGTCTCCAGGTTGGCCCGCACCCGCTCGCTGGTGACGAAGTTGCGGCGGATCAGGATCGCCAGATCGGACGCGGAGAACAGCAGCGCGCCGGCCGCGATCCAGGTCCGGCGGTCACCCGACGGGACGACCATGCCGCCCGAGACCTTGGCCTTCGGCGCCAGGACCGGGTCGGCGGCGAGGGTCGACGTCGTGCTCAGCAGGCCGCCATAGACCGAAAGCACCGAAGACACCGGAGACGGCTTCGGCAGCGCCATCGCGACGGCGGCCGCCGCCCAGGCCCCGAGGCGGGGCGGCGCGGTCGCGGCGCGCGGACGAGCGCCGCGACGCCACAGCAGCACCGAATACAGCACCTGCATCACGCCGAACGACGTCGCGCCCTTGATCAGCTCGCCGTCCTCGTCGGACCTGCCCATGAAGTGGTCGCCCGCCCCGGCCGCGACCAGCGCGGCGACGAGCAGGCCCTTCTCCCCCGGCGCGAGCTTGCGCGCCCGCGCGACCCGGGCGACGAGCACCGGGACCGCGGCGGGCTTGGTCACCAGCTGCAACTTCCGATTGCCCGTCCTGGCGGAATACACGGTGCCGATCGCGGCGGCGCCGAACAGCACCCGTTCGGCGATTTTGAGGGCCTTCACCTACCACCTCCGGAACTTATTTCTGGGTAAGTTACCAGGAGGTCAGCTCTCTGGGCGTCTCCTAGACGGCCTCACGGAAGGTGTTCCGGTACGCGCTCGGCGAGACTCCCAGCGCCGCCTGCAAGTGCTGACGCAGCGACGCGGCGGTGCCGAAACCCGCCTCGGTGGCGACCTTGTCCACCGGCAGATCCGTTTCTTCGAGCAGCTGACGAGCTCGCTCGATCCGCTGCTGGGTCAGCCACTGCAACGCCGAAATCCCGACCTCGTCGCGGAATCGCCGGGTGAACGTCCTCGTGCTCATCGCCTCTTTCGCCGCGAGTTCGCGCAGGGTCAGCGGTCGGTCGAGGTTCTCCAGCGCCCAGGCCCGCGCGGTCGCCGTCGACGAGGACTGCGGTTCCGGCACCGGCCGCCGGATGAACTGCGCCTGCCCGCCCTCGCGATGCGGCGAGACGACCGTTCCGCGCGCGACCTCGTTCGCGACGACGGCGCCGTGATCGCACCGGATCATGTGCAGGCAGAGGTCGATCCCGGACGCGACACCCGCCGAGGTCAGCACGTTCCCGTCGTCGGTGTAGAGCACGTTGGGATCGAGGGCGACCTTCGGGAACTTCGCCTGGAAATCCAGCGCCGAACGCCAGTGCGTGGTCGCCTTCCGGCCGTCGAGCAGGCCCGCGGCGGCGAGCACGAACGCGCCCGAGCAGATCGACGCGATCCGGGCGTCCGGCCGGATCAGCTCCAGCGCCCGCGCGAGCGGTTCGGTGAGGTCCTGCCCCGAGGGTTCGTACTCGATGGACGACGCCGGGATGATCACGGTGTCGGCCTCGGCCAGGACCTCCGGGCCGAGGCCGACCGAGACGGTGACGTCGGCGTCGGTCCGGATCCGGCCGGGCTCCGGCGTGCAGGTGATGACCTCGTAGAGCGGCTCGCCGTCGGCCGATTTGGCAGTGCCGAACAGCCGGGTGACGATGCCCAGCTCCATCACCAGCATCCCGTGCCGGACCAGCACGGCGACCCGGTGACGGCCAGGACGTGCGAAAAAGCCCATGGCCTGATTCTTGCACATGTTGGCCATCGGGCCACTCGCGCCGAACCACCCGGCCGCGCGACGGTGGGGACATGAACGTGCTGTGGATCTTCGCCCACCCTGAACCCCGTTCCCTCGGCGGCTCACTGCGCGACGAGGGCGTACGCACCCTTCGCGCGCAGGGCGCCGACGTCCGGGAATCCGACCTGTACGCGATGAAGTGGAACCCCGTCGTCGACGCCGACGACTTCGGCTCGGCCGCCGGAAGCGACCGGCTGTTCGTCGGCTCGACGTCGAAGAGCGCCTTGCAGACCGGCGAACTCAGCGCCGACATCCGCGCCGAACACGAGAAGCTGGCGTGGGCGGACACCGTGATCGTCCAGTTCCCCCTGTGGTGGTACGGAATGCCCGCCATCCTCAAGGGCTGGTTCGACCGCGTCTTCGTCAAGGGTCTCGGCTACGGCATCCAGCGTCCCGACGGCCGGACGGCCCGCTACGGCGAAGGCACGATGAACGGGAAACGCGCCATGGTCGTACTCACCACGGGCTCGCCGGAGGCCGCGGTCGGACCACGCGGCGTCAACGGCGAGATCAACGAGATCCTGTTCCCATTGCAGCACGGAGCCCTTTGGTACACCGGGATGTCCGTCCTTCCCCCGCTGACGATCTGCGGCGCCGACCGCTTTTCCGCCGAGCAGTACGACGCCGCCGCGGAAGCGCTGCGGGAGCGCCTGCGGACACTGTCCACTCAGGACCCGATCCCGTTCCGCCACCAGAACGGCGGCGACTACGACGACAGCCTGGTCCTGCGCGACGAGTTCGCGCCCGGCCGGAGCGGCATCGGCGTCCACCTCGCCGGTTGACCTAATATCACGTCACGGTTATATTCCCCTGGAGGCACATTAGGAGGTAACCGTGAACCCTCGCGCCCGGTTGGAAACCGTCGGAGAACGGCCCGCGCTGCGGATCGAACGCCGTCTCGCGCACCGCCCGGAGCGGGTCTGGCGAGCGGTCACCGAACCTTCCGAGCTGGCGAAATGGTTCCCGGCGGCGGTCGTCGTCGACTTACGACCGGGCGGGACCATCGAGTTCACCTTCGAGGGCGATGAGACCCCGACGGCGGGCGAGGTCCTCGAAGCCGACGAGCCTCGCCTGTTCGCGTTCAGCTGGAACGACGACGTGCTGCGCTGGGAGATCACCCCGGACGGTGACGGCAGCCGTCTGCTGTTCACGCATACGTTCGGCCGCGGCGAACCCGCCATCGCGAGGATCGCGGCGGGCCGCACCGCCGCCGGCTGGGACAGCTGCCTCGTCGCGCTCACCGCGTCGCTCGACGGCGAAGACCCTGAGCAGCCGAAGGACTGGGTCGGCCCCATCGAGGCCTATGTCGAGGAGTTCGGGCTCGCCGACGGTGAGGTCCTGGAAACCGGCGAGGGCAAGGTGATCCGCTTCCGCCGGGATCTGGTCTGGAAACCCCTCGATGAGGTCTGGGCCCTTCTCGCCGCCGAAAAGGGCACGGTCATCCGCGAGGAACCCCCGCGCTTGCTGGAGTACTCGCTGCCGCAGGGCGGCGTCGTCCGCTGGGAGTTCAGCCATTCCGACCTCGAAGGCACCATGGTCGAGGTGACTCAGACCGTCCCGGCCGGACAGGAAGACGTCGTGCCCGAGGCGCTGCGAAGCTGGCGCGAGAAACTGAAGGAGTTCTTCGCGGCGGCGCACCGAAGCTGATCTCCACCCAGGGGATGACCTCCACCGGACGGACGCGGATATCGCGGCCTCCCGGATAAGTTCGCCGTATGAAACAACCGTCGGGGCTTTCCCGCCGCGTCGCGAACACGATCGACGTGCTCCTCGCGCTGGTCCTCGTCGTGGCCGTCGGCGGGAACCTTTCGGCGGGCACCTGGACGTTCCTCGTCGCGATCCCGATGTGGCTCGCGTGGGCGACGGTCGCCGCCAGCGGTGTCGCGATCGCGCTGCGCCGTCACCGGCCCCTGATCGCCTACGGCCTCGGCCTGGGCAGCTTCGTTCCCGCCCTGATCGCCGGCAACGGACTGGCCCCGGCCGCACTCCTGGCCACCGGGTGCGCCCTGTACACCGTGGCGCTGAAACACCACCGGATCACGTCGCTGATCGCGATGGGCCTCGGCCTGGTCGTCGTCATGATCTTCGAGCTCCTGCGGCTCGGGCCGAACACGATCGCGTCGACGGCCTTCGCGGGCGGCGGGGTGGCGGGTTCGTGGGCGCTGGGCTGGATGACGCGGCAACGACGCGCGAACCTCGCCCAGCTCGCCGAAACCCAGGCGAATCAGGCCGTCTCCGACGAACGGCTGCGGATCGCCCGCGAGATGCACGACGTCGTCGCGCACAGCATGAGCCTGATCGCGGTCAAGGCGGCCGTCGGCAACCACGTCGCCCGGGAACAACCCGAAGAAGCGCAGGAAGCGCTGCGGGTCATCGAACTCACCAGCCGCGAAACCCTCGTCGAACTCCGGCGGATGCTCGGCGTCCTGCGCTCCGGCGACGGAACGCCCGAGGCCGCGCTCGGTCCCGCGCCGAAACTCTCCGACCTGCGGACGCTGGCCGAACGCGCCGGACAGGCCGGAGTGCGCGTCGAGCTGACCGGCGAGCTGATCGACGACCTTCCCGAAGGCGTCGCGCTTTCCGTCTACCGCATCACGCAGGAGGCGGTGACCAACGTCGTGAAGCACGCGGGGCCGTCGTCCTGCCGGATCACGATCACCGAAGACCCGGGCGAGGTCAGCGTCGAGATCGTCGACGACGGCCGCGGCGAAGGCTCGCCCGCGACCGTCGGCGGCCACGGTCTGATCGGCATGCGCGAACGCGTCGCGGTCTACGGTGGAGACTTCGAAGCGGGCCCCCTGCCCGCCGGGGGATTCCGGGTGTACGCGCGGCTGCCGTACGCCGCCAAGGAAATGGGGACACGATGATCCGCGTACTGATCGCCGACGACCAGGCGCTGCTGCGCGGCAGCTTCCGTGTGCTCGTCGACAGCGCGCCGGATCTCGAAGTCGTCGGGGAGGCCGGCGACGGCGCGGAGGCGGTGGAACTGGCCGGGAAGGAACGCCCCGACGTCGTGCTGATGGACGTCCGCATGCCCGAGATGGACGGGATCGAGGCGACCCGGCGGATCTGCGCGTCGAGCGGCACCGAAGGGGTCCACGTGCTGATGCTGACGACCTTCGACCTCGACTCTTACGTCTATTCGGCGCTGCGCGCGGGCGCGAGCGGATTCCTGCTGAAGGACACCCCGCCCGCCGAGCTGCTGACCGCGATCCGGGTCGTCGCGGCGGGCGAAGGGCTGCTCGCCCCGTCGATCACGCGCCGGCTCATCGCCGAGTTCGCCCGGCTGCCCGAACCCGGCCAGCGCGTCGCGGCCTCACTCGACAACATCACCACGCGCGAGCGGGAGGTCCTGAGCCTGATCGCGCGAGGCCTGTCGAACGACGAGATCGCCGGCTCGCTGCACCTCGGGCTGGCGACGGTGAAGACGCACATCAGCCACCTCCTGCACAAACTCGCGGCGCGGGACCGGGCGCAGCTGGTGATCGCGGCCTACGAGTCGGGCCTGGTCCGGGCCTCGGTCTAGCGCTCTGTCCGACCGGCGGGCTGGTCTGGTCACGCGTCTCGTCCGGGGTGTCTTGGGTACCGACAGTCAGGCGGTTTCGCGTGACGAGGTGGACGACACGCGTGACCGGACGGACGACACGCGTGTCTGGATGGACGCCAGGGACCGGAGCCTCGGCCGCGAGAGTGTCGTCCATCTGGTCACGCGTGTCGTCCACCTGATCACATGCGCCGTCCACCCAGTCACGCGAAAGTGCAGAGCTTGGTCACCGAGCCGGGCCCGCCGCGACCCCGGCATACGCGCTTCCGCCTGACGTGGGACGTTGCCTACGCCACACGCGAAGTGACCGTCGAGTAGCTAGGCTGCGGTTTCATGAGCAGTGCGACGGAGCCGCTCGGGACGCCGCCCGAGAACGAACCGGACATCCACACCACGGCCGGCAAGCTGGCCGACCTGTACCGCCGGTACGACGAGGCGGTGCACGCGGGTTCCGCGAGGGCGGTGGAGAAACAGCACGCCAAGGGCAAGAAGACCGCTCGCGAGCGAATCGACCTGCTCCTGGACGAAGGCTCCTTCGTCGAGCTGGACGAGCTGGCGAAGCACCGCTCGGTCAACTTCGGCCAGGAGAAGAACCGGCCTTACGGCGACGGCGTCGTCACCGGTTACGGCACGGTCGACGGGCGCCCGGTGTGCGTGTTCAGCCAGGACGTCACCGTCTTCGGCGGCTCGCTCGGCGAGGTGTACGGCGAAAAGATCGTCAAGGTGATGGACCTGGCGATCAAGACCGGCCGCCCGATCATCGGCATCAACGAAGGCGGCGGCGCGCGCATCCAGGAAGGCGTCGTCTCGCTCGGGCTGTACGGCGAGATCTTCAACCGCAACGTCAAGGCGTCCGGCGTCATCCCGCAGATCTCGCTGATCATGGGCGCCAACGCCGGCGGGCACGTCTACTCCCCGGCGCTGACCGACTTCGTGGTGATGGTCGACAAGACCTCGCACATGTTCATCACCGGCCCCGACGTCGTGAAGACCGTGACCGGCGAAGAGGTCTCCTTCGAAGAACTCGGCGGCGGGCGCACGCACAACACCCGTTCGGGCGTCGCGCACTATCTCGGCTCCGACGACGAGGACGCCATCGCCTACGTCAAGGAACTGCTCGCGTTCCTCCCGGCGAACAACCTGTCCGAGGCTCCGCTGTTCGAGACCGACTCGGCGCCTGGTGGCTTCTTCGACGACGTCACCGAGACCGACCGCGAGCTCGACACGCTGATCCCGGACTCGCCGAACCAGCCGTACGACATGCACGAGGTCATCAACCGCGTCGTCGACGACGGCGACTTCCTCGAAGTCCACGAGCTGTTCGCGCCCAACATCCTGGTCGGCTTCGGCCGGGTGGACGGGCGCAGCGTCGGCATCGTGGCGAATCAGCCGACCCAGTTCGCCGGCTGCCTCGACATCGACGCGTCCGAGAAGGCCGCGCGGTTCGTGCGCACCTGCGACGCGTTCAACATCCCCGTGCTGACCTTCGTCGACGTCCCGGGCTTCCTCCCCGGCACCGACCAGGAGTGGAACGGCATCATCCGGCGCGGCGCGAAGCTGATCTACGCCTACGCCGAGGCGACCGTCCCGCTCGTCACCGTCATCACCCGCAAGGCGTACGGCGGCGCGTACGACGTCATGGGCTCGAAGCACCTCGGCGCGGACGTCAACCTGGCGTGGCCGACAGCGCAGGTCGCGGTCATGGGCGCGCAGGGCGCGGCGAACATCGTGCACCGCAAGACGCTCGCCGCGGCCGCCGCCGACGGCAAGGACGTCGACGCGCTGCGGGCCGAGCTGATCCAGGAGTACGAAGACACGCTCCTGAACCCGTACGCGGCGGCCGAGCGCGGTTACGTCGACTCGGTGATCGTGCCCGCGCACACCCGCGGGCACATCGCGAAGGCGCTCTCGCTGCTCCAGGGCAAGCGGGAGACGCTGCCGCCCAAGAAGCACGGGAACATCCCGCTGTGAGCGCGCCCGAAACCCCGCTGCTGCGGGTCGTCAAGGGCGATCCGAGCGACACCGAACTCGCCGCGCTCACCGCCGTCGTCGCGGCGGCGGCGAGCGCGCGGGCACCGGAACCGGCGCCGAAGCGGGATTCATGGTGGGCCGACAAGGCTTCGCTGGTCCGGGCACCGCTCGCGCCCGGCGAAGGCGCTTGGCGGGCCTCGGCGCTTCCTCGCTGAAACCGGGTCACGGCGAACCGCGCGGATCGGGCTTTCGCGGGCTATCGTTGCTGATCTGGCGGTCCGGCTCGTCCGGTTCGCCAGGTCTTCGGTATCCGCGATCGCCCCAGAAAGCCGTGCGTGACCAACCAAGACCGTCTCTCCGCCGAATTGCGCCGTCTACGCAAGGCCGCCGGGTTGTCCGGAACCGAAGCGGCCAGGCTCACGAGCCTCAGCCAATCGAAGGTGTCGCGCGTCGAAACCGGCGCCTTCATGCCGACCGAGGAGCAGGTCGTCGCGCTGTGCCGCGCCTACCGCGCGCCGGCGAAGATCCGGCGGGAACTGGTCGCGATCACGCGGGACCTCCGCGAAGAAGCGTCGTCCGCCCGGGTCGTCTTCCAGCGCGGTGCCTGGCGGATGCAGCAGCGCATCGGCAAGATCGAGACCGCGTCCGCCCGCATCCGGAGCTTCCAGCCGACCATCGTGTTCGGCCTGCTCCAGACCCGCGCCTACATCACCGCGCTGTTCGGCACTTCCCTGCCGGACGCCGAGCGCGACCAGACGGTCGACGCCCGGCTGGAGCGCCAGCGGATCCTCGACTCCGACCGTGAGTTCCACTTCGTGGTGACCGAGGGCGCCCTGCGCTGGAACATGGGCGGGGCGGCGACCATGCAGGCCCAGGTCTGCCACCTCATCGAGCTGTCGCGCCGCGGCCGGATCCGGCTGGGCGTGATCCCGTGGACCACGGCGGTTTCGGTCCCGGTCCTCCACGGTTTCGACATCTACGACTCGCGCGCGGTGCTCCTCGGGACGCAGACGGCCACGGCGCTCGTCACGGACGAACGCGAAGTGGCCGACTACGAAAAGAACTTCGCCGAAGTCGAGCGCTACGCCACCTACGACGACGTCGCCTGCTCGCATCTGGCGCGGATCGCGGCCGACTACCGACAGCTCGCGGTCGAACCACTTCGGTGACAAAAGACCCTTTGCGCTATGCACCCTGAGGGTGCATCTTGAGTAAAGCGGCTGTCGGTGAAGGCCCCTTTTCGTGCGCCGAACGCGATCGGCCGAGCCGTTCACCGACCATTCGGAACAGATCACCCGATTTCGCCAACCTTGCTGCGGCGCAACCCGTCTACTTGCCGAAACAGTCACTGGGGAAAGGCCCTCCTATGACCACCACCTGGCACGAGAACATGACCGGCTGGCACAAGTCGACCTACACGCACTGGGAAGAGAACGCCTGTGTCGAGGTGGGCGGCGCGCCCGGCCTCGTCGGCATCCGGGACACCAAGCAGTGGGCGCTGCCGGACCGGTCCCGGCCGATTCTGGTCGTCCCGGCCGCGTCCTTCAGCGCGCTCCTCGATCACCTCGGTCGATGAACGACGTCGCCGAGCCGTACATGGTCCACCATCCACGGGAGATGGCGGGCCAGTTGATCAACGGCAACTGGATCGTCGCGAGGTGGGAGCACCTCGGCGAGAACGAGGACCTGGACCATTGGACCGCCGTCCTGCGCGAGTACTGCGAAGAGCTCGGCGTCGATCCGTACGTCATCAACATCCCGCGGAAGAGCCTGACGATCGTCTTCAACGGCGCGCTCCCCGCGCCGACGTTCGAACAGCTCGAGAATTCGGTGGCGGCCATCGAGTACCACCGCTTCCTCGACCGCGAAATCGGTCCGAGACCGCTGAACTAAGCGTCCCCGCGGTGACGGGGACCAGGCCCCGGGCCGGCCGTGGCGAATGGTCCGCCATGTCACCGGCGCGAAGGCCGCACCCGCGGACGGAATCACCCGCAGGTAGGCGTATCGCCCGACGGCCGAGCCGTCGTGGCCGTAACCGGGCGTGCCGTCCCGGTCTCAGAGCGTCCAGCCGAGCCCCAGTCGCCCGCGCTGACCGGTTTCCCGACGCCCCATAGTCTCGACCGTTTCCTGAGCGAGGCCCGCGTCCCATCCGGCGCCGGCACCTCCGTCGAGGTGCGTCCGCGCGAGCCGCCCGGCCCGCCGACGGACGGCGTAACCCCCTTGAAGACCGCCGGAGTCGTGCCATATAGTCCACGCGGAATAATCGATACGGAATCTTCCGAGAGGAACAGGCATGGCCGCGAAGCTCACCCCGCTCGCCATGGCGGTACTGGAACTCCTCCACGAGCGGCCCATGCACCCCTACGAGATGGCGCAGCTGATGAAGGAGCGGTACGTCAGCACGCGCGTCAAGGTGAAGGCCGGGTCGCTGTACCACACGGTGGATCGCTTGGTGCAGAACGGTTTCATCGAGGTCGTCGAGACACAACGGGACGGCAGGCGCCCCGAACGCACCGTGTACGCGATGACGGACACCGGCCGCGACGAGTTCGTCGTCCGCGCGCAGCACATGCTCAGCACGCCCGCCGAGGAGTACCCCGAGTACCTCAGCGCGCTCGCCGTCATCGACGAGCTGGGCCCGGAGATGTCGATCACCCAGCTCAAGCACCGCGTGCTGCGGCTCCAGGCCTCCGCCGCCGCCGACAAGGTCGTGCTCGAAAGCGTCGTCAACGAGCAGCACCTGCCCGAGATCTACTGGCTCGACTGGTCCTACGCCTCCGCTCGGCGCGCCTTCGAGCTGGAGTGGACCCGAAAACTGATCGAGGACCTGGAATCCGGCCGTATCCGGTTCCAGGGCCACTGCACGCCACAACTGAACCTGGTCACCGAGGAAGACAGCGATGAACGCAAGACAAGCTAATCCCTGGGCCGCGCTTTCCGCGCTGTGCCTGGGTTTCTTCATGATCCTGCTGGACACCACGATCGTCTCGACCGCGATTCCCGCGATGCTGCGCGAACTCGGCGCCGGGTTGAACGCCATCGTCTGGGTGATCAGCGTCTACCTGCTCACCTACGCGGTGCCGATGCTGTTCGCCAGCCGCCTCGGTGACCGCTTCGGGCCGAAGCGCGTCTACCTGGCCGGGCTCGTGGTGTTCACGCTGGCCTCGCTGTGGTGCGGCCTGTCCGGCTCGGTCGAGATGCTCATCGCGGCCCGCGCGGTGCAGGGTCTCGGCGCCGCCTTGATGACGCCGCAGACCTTGGCGTTCATCAGTCACCTGTTCCCGCCGTCGAAGCGTGGCCCCGCCATGGGTCTTTGGAGTGGTGTCGCCGGAATCGCGGCCATCGTCGGTCCGCTGCTCGGGGGCGTGCTCGTCGACCACCTCGGCTGGGAATGGATCTTCTTCGTCAACCTGCCGGTCGGCGTGGTCGCGATCGCGCTGGCGCTGCTCAAGGTGCCGGACTGGCAGCCGAAGCACTCGCATTCCTTCGACGTGCCGGGAATCCTGCTGTCCGGCGCGGGACTGTTCTGCATCGTCTACGGCGTCCAAAATGGACAGCACTACGACTGGGGCCGGGTGTTCGGGCCGGTCACCGTGCTCGAGATCATCGGTTTCGGCGTCGCCCTGCTGATCGCTTTCGTGGTGTGGCAACGGTACAACCGCAAGGAACCGCTGCTGCCGCTGAGCGTTTTCGGGAACCGCAACTTCTCGGCCGGGACGCTGACCTCGGTCACCGTCGGCTTCGCGATGACCGGCATGTTCCTGCCGCTGGTGATCTACATCCAGGCCGTGCTGGGCGAGTCGCCGACGATGTCCGGGCTGCTGTTCGCGCCGATGTCGTTGCTGGCGGGCATGATCGGCCCGTTCGTCGGCCGCGCGTCGGACAAGGTCAACGGCAAGATCCTGCTGATCATCGGGCTGTCCGCGCTGGCCGCGGGGATGGTTCTGGTGGCGCTGCTCGCCCGTGCCGACGCGAACGCGTGGGCACTGACGCCGGCGCTGCTGGTGGCGGGCGCGGGTATCGGGTTCATTTTCGCGCCGATGGGCAACCTGGCGATGAGTTCGGTCGAACCGCGGCTCATCGGGACCGCGTCGGGCATCTTCAACACCGCTCGCCAGGTCGGCGGCGTGCTCGGCAGCGCGGCCGTCGGCGTGCTGTTGCAGGCGCGGATCAGCGCTTCGATCGCCGACGAGGCGGCGACCGCCGCGAACGCGTTGCCGGAACAGTACCGGGCACCGTTCGCGGAAGGCATCGCGAAGGCCGCGGAATCCACCGGGGAGTTCGGGTCTTCCGGCCCCGCGACGATGCCCGGCCTGCCTTCCGGTGTCGCCGAGCAGGCTCAGCGGCTCGCGCTCGAAGCCGTCCACAATGGACTGACCGACGCGGCCAGGGTGACGTTGCTGCTTCCGGCGGCGGTGCTGCTGCTGGGCGTGCTGGCCGCGCTCACCATGCGCCGTCCGGTTCCGCGGGCCCACCACACCCCGGCTCCGGAACCCGCCCCCAGCGCCGCCTGACCCCCTTCCGCGTTTCGTCCTCTGAATGCGGTTCGCGGGGCCCACCACCGGCGCGATGAAAGGTCCTTTCCTTGCGAAATTTGCAAGGAAAGGACCTTTCATCTCATCCGCGGGAGGGCGGAGTCCTACCGGCGGTACCGCAGGCCGTAGCCGTACGGGTACAGCGCCTTCTTGCCGTCACCGACGTTCACCGGTTCCTGCGCCGCACTGGCGGGCCAGCTGAACGTCAGCTTCCCGGTCGGGTTGTAGTCGCCGTAAAGGACATCGGCGACACCGGCGCCTTCGCTACCGGGGAGCCAAGCGGCGACGAGCCCGTCGAAGCGCGGCAGTTGCGCGGCGATGTCGAGCGGGCGGCCGGACACGGTCACCACGACGACCGGAACCCCGGTGCTCTTCAGCTTGGCGATCGTGGCGAGGTCTTCCGCGTCGAGTCCGAAGCCGTTCGGACGGTCTCCCTGCCCCTCGGCGTACGGCGTTTCGCCCACCACGGCGACCGCGACCCGGTAGCTCTTGTCGATTCCGTCACCCTCACGGTCATAGGTCACCGTGGTTCCCTTCCCGGCGCCCGATTTCAGGCCGTCGAGGATGGTCGTGCCCGGGATGACCGGGCCGCTCTGGCCCTGCCAGGTGAGCGTCCAGCCGCCCGCCTGGTTGCCGATGTCGTTCGCGTTCTTGCCCGCGACGAAGATCTTGTTGTCCTTCTTCGCCAGCGGCAGCACACCGTCGTTCTTCAGCAGCACCTGGGATTCGCGGACGGCCTGCCGGGCCAGTTCGCGATGTTCCTTGCCGCCGAAGGCTTTCTGGAGCGAGCGGTCGGTGTACGGATGCTCGAACAGGCCGAGTTCGAACTTCTCCGTCAGGATGCGGCGGTTCGCGTCGTCGATCCGGTCGCGCGAGACACGCCCCGCCTCGACCTCGGCCTTGAGGTAGGAGATGAACTGTGGCGCGTCCCACGGGACCATGAACATGTCGATGCCCGCGTTGACCGAAAGCCGCACCTCCTCGGGGGTGAAGCCTTCCTCGCCGTCGATCTGGTTGATCGCGTTGTAGTCCGAGATCACCAGGCCGGAGAAGCGCAGTTCCTTCTTGAGGACGTCGGTGATCAGGTACTTCTGGGCGTGCATGCGCACACCTTGGAAGCTGGAGAACGAGATCATCACCGAGCCGACGCCGCGGTCGATCGCCTCGCGGAACGGCGGCAGGTGGATCCGGCGCAGTTCGCGTTCGCTGATCGCGGTGTCGCCCTGGTCGACGCCGTTCGTCGTACCGCCGTCGCCGACGTAGTGCTTCGCCGTCGCGAGCACCGAACCCGGCCGCTCCCCCAGTTCGCGCCCCTGAAGGCCGGTGATCGCCGACGCGTTGGCGATGGCGTCGCGCGGGGATTCGCCGAAGGATTCGTAAGTCCGGCCCCAGCGGTCGTCACGGGCGACGCACAGGCACGGCGAAAAGTCCCACTGCGGACCGGTTCCGGCGACTTCCACCGCCGTCGCGCGGCCGATCTTCTCGACCAGGCGCGGATTGTTGGCCGCGCCGAGGCCGATGTTGTGCGGGAAGATCGTCGCGCCGTAGACGTTGTTGTGACCGTGTACGGCGTCGACGCCGTACAGCGTGGGAATGCCGAGCGGCGTCGAGACCGCCGCCTTCTGGTACGAGTCGACCATGTCGGCCCAGCCGGTCGGCGTGTTGCTGGCGGGCACCGAGCCACCGCCGGAGAGCAAGGACCCCAGTTTGAGCGCGGCGGCCCCCTCGGGGGTGACCGCGCCGCGTTCGGCCTGGGTCATCTGGCCGATCTTGTCGTCGAGGCTCATCCGCTTGAGCAGGTCGTTCACCCGCGCGGACGTCGAAGCGTGCGGGTTCTTGTACAGCGGCCCGGGGCCGGCCGACGCCATCGGAGCGAGGGCCGAACCGGCCACGAGCAGGCCTGCGAGCACTGTGGTTTGCGTCGTGCGAAGTGATCTTCTGACGCGGAGGCGGGGCGGCATTGGTTCCTCCGTAGCTCGAACGATCCATATGTTGCGCGCCACAACAAACTAGCTTCACGCCCGGGTGTTCCAGGTCACAATCGGGCAACGGAGGGCCGTCGAGTACCTTCCGATGGTGCGTTTCGTCCTCGCGTCCCAGTCCCCTGCCCGCCTCGGTGTCCTGCGTTCCGCCGGCTTCGATCCGAGCGTCGTCGTCTCCGGCGTCGACGAGGACGCGGTTGCCGCGTCCCTGACCGATCCGGCCCCGGTGGAGCTGGTCCGCGCGCTCGCCGTCGCGAAGGCCGAAGCCGTCTACGAGACGCTCGCCGGAACGCACGCCGACATGGTCATCGTTGGCTGCGATTCGATGCTGTCGATCAACGGCGAAATGGTCGGGAAGCCGCTCACGCCGGAGGCCGCGCGCGAGCGCTGGGCGTCGATGGCGGGCAAGACCGGTGAACTTCTCACCGGCCACTCGATCATCCGCGTCGAGAACGGCGAGAGGACGAAGGAAGCCTCCGGGACCGAAGGCACGACTGTTCGCTTCGGCACACCGTCGCAAGAAGAGATCGAGGCGTACATCGCGTCCGGCGAGCCGCTTCAGGTCGCCGGCGGGTTCACCCTGGACGGCCGTGGCGGCTGGTTCATCGAGGGAATCGACGGCGATTTCTCCAGCGTCATCGGGATCAGCCTGCCGCTGACCCGGCGTTTGCTGACCGAGGTCGGCGTGAGCGTCATCGATCTTTGGACCCGTCCCGCATCCTGAGACAGCTCCCACACGATCGGGTGATCCGGAAGAGTCCTGCTTCGCCGAACGTTCTTCACGTTCGGCCAATCAGGAAACTTTCACGCACCGGAGTCGCCCCGTGTCTTTCATTCGGACCTACACCAGGCCAAAAGTCTTCGCGGTGGCAGTCCTCGGCTCGCTCGTCGTGGGTGCCCTTCTCGGCGTCCTCGCCAGGAGCACCGAAGCGAGCTGGCTGACCGAACTGCTCGCCCAGATCGGCTCGATCTTCACGACGCTGCTGCAGATCGCGGTGATCCCGCTGGTCTTCACGGCGATCGTGGTCGGCATCAGCAGCCTGCGCAACCTCGGCGGCGGCAAGAAGGCCGCGCGGCTGGGCGGCAAGACCGTGCTGTGGTTCGCGATCACCTCGTTCATCGCCTCGCTGATCGGCATCGCCGTCGCGAAGCTGTTCAATCCGGGCAGCGGCGGTCTCGGCGAAGGTGTCGCCGCGACCGCGAAGAACACCGACAAGGCCGCCAAGGCGACCTGGGGTTCGTGGAGCGACTTCATCAACGGGTTGCTGCCGAAGAACTTCCTCACCGCCTTCACCGAGGGCGAGACGCTTCAGGTGCTGTTCCTGGCCGTCCTGATCGGTGCGGCCGCCTACAGCCTCGGCGACAAGGCGAAGCCGTTCGTCGACTTCACGAGCAGCGTCTTCGAGATCATCCAGCGCTACCTCGGCTGGATCGTGCGCCTGGCCCCGATCGGCATCATCGGCCTGATCGGCAAGGCCGTGTCGACCTACGGTGACTCGCTGTTCAAGCCCCTGTTCACCGCCACTCTCGCGGTGTACGTCGGCTGCTTCCTGGTCCTGTTCGTGGTCTACCCGATCCTGCTGCAGTTCGTGGCGAAGGTCAGCCCGCTGAGGTTCTTCTCCAAGGCGGGCACCGCGATCCAGTTCGCGTTCGCGTCGTCCTCCTCGGGCGCGACCCTGCCGCTGACCCGCCAGGCCGCGGTGAACCTGGGCGTCCAGCCCGGCTACGCGGGCTTCGCGACTCCGCTGGCCAGCGCGACGAAGATGGACGGTTGCGCGGCGGTGTTCCCGGCGATCGGCGCGATCTTCATCGCGAACCTGTCCGGCGTTTCGCTGAGCTTCTGGCAGTACCTCGGGATCGTCGCGGCCGCGGTGTTCGGCGCGCTGGCGACCGCGGGCGTCACCGGCTGGCTGGCCGCGCTGACCCTGACCGCCTCGGTGATCGGGCTCGACCCGGCGCAGGTCGCGCTCGGGATCGCGCTGATCTACTCGGTGAACCCGATCATGGACATGATCCGGACCGCGACCAACGTCGCGGGCCAGATCGTCGTGCCGGTCGTCGTCGCTCGCGGCGAAGGCATCCTGGACGACGAGGTGCTCAACTCGCCTACGGACCCTTCGCCCACTGACAGCGGCGAAGCGGCTACTGCTCCTTCGGATTCGGATTCGGATTCAGAGAAGGAACCGGCTACCGCTGGGGCCTGACGGCTCTGCTTTGAGTACATGAAGGCCCCCTTCCTTGCGCCTGGCGCAAGGA